>NZ_BSQC01000010.1:0-249609 GCF_030268145.1 Brucella sp. NBRC 12950 | reverse complement strand
CCGGTGCCTTGTCGCAGGCCATTGGCCAAGGTGCGGATGCCGTAATCGATACCGTGGCATACGACGAGACCCACGCAAACCAACTGCTCGACATTGAGGCGTCGGTTGGGCAATTCGTGGTGATCTCATCCTCCAGCGTTTATCGCGATGGAGCGGGCAGGACGCTTGATGAAGCCCGGGAAAACGGCTTTCCCGATCTTCCAGACGGAATGACGGAGAAACAGCCCACAGTCGAGCCAGGCCTCGAAAACTACTCGACAAAAAAGGTCGCTTTAGAAAGACGACTTCTCGACGCTGCACAGCAACCTGTCACGATCCTGCGTCCTGCTGCTATCCACGGCACCCATTCCACCCACCCCCGCGAATGGTGGTTTGTGAAACGCATGATGGATGGGCGCGTAGTCATACCGCTTTGCTTCAATGGACAAAGTCGTTTCCATACGACCGCAGCACTAAACATCGCCGAGGTTACAAAACATGCCCTTGCCGAACGGCGGAAGCTCATTCTCAACATCGCGGACCCTATAGCTCCGACTGTAAATGAAATTGGCTCTCATATAGCCACAGCCATGGGATGGAATGGGACTTTGGTCCCGATTAACATGGGCGATCCACGTCTCGGCTCCCCCATTGGTTGGACACCATGGTCGGTGCCCGCCCCATTCACTTTGAGCACTGAAGCCGCACGGCAGATTGGATACACGCCAGCAACCGACTATGCGCGTTCAGTTTTTGCCTCCTGCGAGTGGCTTAGAAACTCGGCAGACGAAGAGTGGCAAAAGCGGTTTCCGGTTCTGGCTGGCTATACAGTTCCATTATTCGATTACGAGGCTGAGGACGCATTCTTTAGCAGCTAGCCCATTTAGCTCGTCCGCTATTGAGCAGGCGGTGGCGCAACCGAAAGGGCCGGAATGAGGTCGGAAGCGGTCATTAAAGTCGCCTAGGATTTACGATTGCCCGCGCTCATTAGCCGTTCAAAGTATACTGATCGGAGATTAGTCCCACGGTTGCTGCACACTATGTCACGCATTTCTGACTCCACGTCACAATTTTTCCGGACAGCGCATATAACGGATCAGTTCATGCCACCAAATCTACCCCTTTCTCAGATCCGCCAGTTCATGCCCGCTTAAAAGGAACCGATGTTTCTGACCGGTAATCAGCACACCGGGCAGAAACGAGGGAAAGTGGGGCGTAACATTCCAAGGCAAAAAACGCCGCAGCTTGGCGCTCACAGAAATCTTCAATAGACTGTGTAATTCATATGCATTACAATCAAGCTTTAACTTGGAGAAACTTATGGCTTCTAACGCACTCGTTCAAACCCGCATTGATGCCGAAGTTAGAGATCGTGCCGCCGCGGTGCTTGAAAGTATGGGTCTTACGGTGTCGGACGTAGTCCGTATCTTACTCACCCGGACCGCGAACGAAGGGGCATTACCGCTCGAACTTATATCAGGCAGCGAAGCGCACGATGCTTGGTTTCGCAGCAAAGTTCTTGAAGCGCTTAACGACACGCGACCCGACATCTCGGATGATGAAGTCCCGGTTCATTTCGAAAGACGACGCGCAGCAGCGCGCCTTAAAGCAGTGGCGCTCAAGTCGTGAAGCTCACCTGGTCCGCATTGCGTTATCAGATCGAAACGCTATCTTCACATTTATTGAGGCGGATAACCCCTCATCTGCAATCATGGTCGACGAACGGATAGTCGCGTCTGCTCGTCGCCTAATTGATTTTCTGACGAGTGGTCGGGTTGGCAGAATTGCTGGGACGCGGGAACTGGTGATAAACGGTACCCCATAAGCCGCAGCTTATGCTGTAACGCAATCGGCGGTTCGTATCCTCCGCGTACTCCATGGCGCACGGGAATGGCCAGACATTATTTCTACCAGTTAGGCGTTGAATGCCAATTTGGGGAACAATGGCGGATATTGCTCCTGAGGAGGAGTAGTCGCCAAGAATCTTGACTTCAACTCAAAATCAGAAACAGGCCAACCAATTCACACCGTTTAATCGGGCGAACCCAGCCGTATCGTTGGTAAAGCCCAATCAGGACTGCAGCAATTCAGTGTAGATGAGCTCGATACGAGCAGCCTCCTCTTCAGCCAGGCCGGCAAACTCCCTTTCGCGAGCACGCTTCGACAGCTTACCGCCATTCTGGCTTAGAATGCGGAACAGGAGATCGAGCAGCCTGTCCGGCATGTCAATCATGCGCGAGACCTCATTCTTGAAACTATCATAGGTTTTCAGGAAGGCGGTCTCTGCTGGCAGGTCAATATCAATGGTACGCGCCACGCATTCGAACAGGAATTCCGCATGGGGCGTCGCGTCGAAATATCGATAAAAATCGACCGTCTCGTTCAGCACCTCGACATTGCCTCGCTCGGTCGGTCGCCAGCGGACAAAAGGCAACAGGCGACGGGAATAGGACTCCAACACGTGCCGGTACTCATCAATGCGGTCGAGAATGACTGCCGAGACAGGAAACACCAACCCAGGCGGATTGAAACCGCGTTCCGCCAAAACATGATGGATGACGTAACGATGCAGGCGTCCATTTCCGTCCTCAAACGGATGGATATAGACGAAGCCGAAAGCAAGGGTGGCCCCGGCTAATACCGGGTCCAGTTGCCGTGCTGCACCGCGGTCGAATGCGGTCAATCCTTCGATCAGAGTCGGCAGATCGTCATGCCGGGCGCTGACATGATCCGGAATGGGCGCGCCGCTCAGGCGATCATACTCTCCGACAAAGCCGCTATCAGCGCGCAGGCCAAGGTGCACGAAACGCGCATCGCCAATAACGATGCGCTGCAATCGTTCCAGTTCGGCACGGTCGATTGGATGGCGACCGGCCTCTGCGATAACCTGTCCCCAGCGTTGAATGCGGTCCCGGGGAGGGTCTTCGCCTTCAATCTGGAAACTCGACCGTGAATCCTTAAGGAGCAGGAAGGCCGCAGTACGGGCAAGCAAATCCGCCGGCACCTCAGCGATCAGGCGCCGGGCCTCCTCGCCGAGATCTCGGGCGATAAAAGCATCCAGCTTGGGTGTGCGGAAGATCATCGGGCAGAAGGCGGGTGTGCCCGGCAGATTATTCTTCACCCGATGGCGAGAGGATGTCGTCCCATCGATTGCCCATTGCAGATCGGGATCGACGACCAGGGCGTATGTGCCTTGGGTTGCATCATCGAGATCGAGCCTGGTGTCGAGCAGCCATTCATAAAGAAACCAGAGACGCCGCGCATACGCACCGGTCGGCGCTGCATGCACGATCTCGATAAGTGGCCTTGGCCCAGTAACCTGAAATAGGGCTTTAAGGACGGCTAGGTCTAGACCTTCGTAACGTAAAGCGAAGGTCAGATGGCCTGTGAGACTAGCGTCTGGTTGGTGGCGTGGCGTATAAAGCTTCCAGTCGTCAGCTTGATAGACTTTGTGGCGCGCACCGATGGCGGCGAGGTTGATCGGCACGGGAACAGCGAGCTCGAAAGCGTCGATTAGGGACGCGTATCCGACCGGGATTGCTCGTTCCGGCAGGCGACGGTCGTGAAAAAAGCTTACTTGGCCTGAAAATGGCTTCTTTTGTCCAAGAAGCATGATTTTTGATACTTTCCCGTGAAATTCTATTTCACTCGCATTGTGTCATGAAAACCAATCCTATTCAATGAATTTCGAATCTGAATGAGGTCACTCCGTGAAAATCAATAACAGACGCCACAAGGGGAGATCAGGCTCCGTTCTGCGAATGATCGGGGAATGAGTTCGGGGAGGACTCTGTAGCCGAAGCACTTCCCCGGGTTCTGGCGCGAATTTTTCATTTCTGCTGCGCTATTGTCGTTTCGGTGGGAATAATTGAGTCCTTTGTGCGGTGTTCTTCTATGTTCGTTATTCCGTTTCTTATCGTGATCTTCAGGAGATCTGGCCGAGCGTGGGGTGAACGTTGACCATGCAACATTGAATCATTGGATTGTTCGTTACGCCGCAGATTGCAGATCAGGCTCAGAAGCGTAAACATCCAACCCTTCACTCGTAGCGTGTTGATGGTTCCACCAGAGATTGTCCCGTTGCGCGCTGCGCGCACTAGTGTTTTTCAACCCATTTTCCATTCGTGTACGACGATCTTCCAACCATTCCCGAGGACGCAGGGGAATGGCAAGTCATGCCTTCCATTATGGCATGTCGAAGCAAAATTTTTTGCAATTCTGCTTTTAACGCATTTGGCAACGTGGTTCGTCGGCTTTGGGTTGGAGCCAGGATTCTTGACTGGCAATCTGGAAATGCATGCAGGGCAGATGCTTTTGGTAACGAGAACGGCTTTTTGTTTTTGTTTCAGCTGGGAATGCGTGGTTCGATGTTAGCATCAATTCAAGAGCCCTTTCCATTGAGTTAAAGATCTGGTATGAATTATTCACACCCGATATGATGCATTGCTGAAGAGAAGAAGAATGGCCAACATCGAAAAACGCACGATTAGCCTGCCTAGTGAGCAGGCAGCCTTCATCGAATCCAAAGTCAAGAACGGTGATTACGCTTCAGTCAGTGAGGTTATTCGTGCTGGTATTCGAGCATTAAGAGAGCGGGATGAAGTGATTGAACGGTGGTTAAATAACGCGGTTTCTGCATCTTACGATGCGATGAAATCAGATCCATCCCGTGCGGTAACCATTGACTCTGCCTTTGCCTCAGTTCGTAATCGACATGCTGAACGTGTGAAAGTTCGCAAGTGATCTGCAGATCCGTCGTCTTGTCCCCGGAAGCGGAAGCAGATCTTGTGGCTCTTTATGATTGGATAGCCGAAAGAGCATCGCCTGATACCGCACTTGGATACATTGATAGGCTCGAGAGCTATATACGCGGCTTCGACTACGCTTCTGAACGTGGCACTTTGCGAAACGATATACGCGAAGGTCTGCGTACCGTTTGGTTTGAACGCAGAGTAACGATCGCGTTCAATGTCACTGCACAAGAAGTTATTGTGCTTGGCTTATTTTATGGTGGCCAAAACTGGCAGGAAGCCTTATCTGAGCACTGAAATCGTGATCGTCGTTCTTGACTCAACGTCAAAATCTTTCGGAAACCGCGTATAATGGATCAGCTCGTGCCGCCAGTTCATGCCCGCTTTAAAGGAACCGATGTTTCTGACTTTGATTCAAAAACAGAAACATGTTCGTGGTAAGGGTGTCATTACTGAGCACCCTTACCACGAACGATGCCTTCTGCGCTTATCCGGTTGGGGTAGCAGTCGATCGATAATTGATGGTCTCATCTGCCTGCATTGATAGAGTATGTATGTAAGGCATCGCATCCGGCGATATTATGAACGGAATATCATTTCCGGTTGGGCTGACAGAAAGTGTACGAATTTCTTTTGGGGTCAGGCCATAGAATACCTTAAACGAGCGTGTGAAGGCCGACGCATGGGCAAAGCCGAGTTCGAAAGCTAGCTGCGAAACGCGGGGGATTTTCTGGTCAGGATCCGTTAGCCGGCGAAATGCATGACGTAGCCGCCGCTCGGTTATGTAGGTGCTCACGCCTCCCAGCCTTTCGAAGGCACGATAGAGCGTAGAGCGCGTTATGCGGAACTCGTCCAGCAATGCTTGGGACCGAGTTCAGGGTCGGTCAGGCGGCGCTCAATCGCAGCTTTGATATTTGCGACACCAAATTGAGAGTGACTTCAGTTCACGATATTTACAGTAAAAAGTCACAAGTTCCGCGACATTTCTTCAGGTTTGCGGGCGAGGTAAATCGCCGTGACAAAGTTCCGGCGAACGTGCCCGCCGAATTCCTCGTCCGCGATGCGTCCGATCTCGCTCAGCAACCAGGACCGTTTTGCTTCAGGCAGGCGGGCGACCGGCGAGGGCTCTGTCGCAAATTTTTTAGCGGATTAACGCCGACCTTATCTGTGGGCGCAATTATGCTGCGAGTTCGGCAAACACTTCGAATGGCGAGCGGTTGTTGTTCATATGAGCCACTTCGATGCCAGCAATCGTTGCTGATGCGCTGTCAAACGCCTTGAAGCCCAATGTGACACACTATCGGGAATTCTGGTGACATATTCGGCTGATACAGTGATCTTTTCACCCCACGCACCGCTACCGAGGAAAAAGGCGACGCGGTCGCCCGGCTTTAAGTTCACACCATCACCAATCTCCTCCACGAGACCGTAGCCCTCGAAGCCAACGCGTACACCCTCTGTTGGGATTGTCGCTCCTGGTTGATACCGCCTTGATATGCCGAGAAGGTCGCCGTGATGAACCGGCCGGAGAAGCACCCGGATCAGCACTTCATTGCGTTCGGGATGCTTGGGCTCCTCAACTTCGACTGCTTGAAGAACGTCCGCTGGCTTTCCATAATTGAAATAGACTGCGGCACGCATTGTGGTTTCTCCTTAAACTGAGAATTGGGGGCGATCAGTTGTTGCGGTTCCGGGTTAGACCTGAGCCTGTCCGCCATCGGCGAAGAGTTCGGAACCGTTGACGAAGCTTGCGTCATCTGAAGCGAGGAACAGGGTCGCCTTGGCGATTTCCTCGGACTCGCCGACGCGACCGAGTGGAATGCGCGAAGCAAGATAGTCCAGAAGCTCTTGTTGTTGTCCTTTGTCGTCACCGGCCAATTCGACAAGACCGGGTGTGCGCGTTGCACCGGGCGAGACGACGTTGACGCGGATGCCGGTTCCCTTCAGGTCAAGCGCCCACGAACGGGCCAGATTGCGAACTGCCGCCTTGGAAGCAGAATAGACTGAGAATGCAGCCGTGCCTTCAGTGCCAGCGGTAGAGCCGGTCAGCACGACCGACGAGCCTTTGCCCAATAACGGAAGCGCTTTCTGGACAGTGAAAATGACAGCTTTCACATTGCTCCCGAAAGTATCGTCTATCTGTTCCTCGGTGATCTGACCGAGTGGCAGCATGGTGCCGCCACCAGCATTGACAACAAGAGCATCAACGCGTCCTTGTTCAGCTTTCACCTGAGCAAACAATCTGTCCAGATCGTTGTTGCTGGAAGAGTCCGCTTGAATGCCGATCACGCCGTTGCCTATCTCGATAACTGCCTTGTCGAGGGCTTCTTTACGACGGCCAGTGATGTAGACGCGTGCGCCTTCTGCAACAAAAAGTTTGGCCGTGGAAAGGCCGATGCCGCTGGTAGCGCCGGTGACGACGGCGATCTTGTCTTTAAGCCTGTTGGTCATTCTATTCTCCTGATGCCGGGCGCACGAAAGGGTTCAGCCCGAATGTGCGGCCTGTTGAAATTCTGAGACTGTACGGGAGGTGACGTTGACCGTTGGCCTCGTCGCTGTCCGATGAGGAGAAATTAGTTCGTCACGCTGCTGGTGAGAAGCCACTCAGCGTGGAGACATTATCCATATGCATGGATAGTCTACAAAGTCACATCGCGTCTCGCATCGACTGTTGCGAATATTTTTGCAGCCCACTCCGTGAATGCGAGCAATCGCGGGTTGGGGAATCGATCTGCCGGGTAGATGAGGTGTAGCGGATGATTTTCAGGCTTCCAGTCAGGCAGCAGTTCGATCAGTTTTCCGCTCGCAATATGCGGTCTGGCGAGGAACCCGAAGCTCTGGCCTAGCCCAAGGCCAGCAAGCAGCGCGTTCAAATGTGCAGTGCTCTCGTTCACCGAAATGCCACTGGACGTGGGGTGGTATTCAGTCCGCTCATCAGCGCGTTGAAAGCGAAGCGGAAACCTCTTTCCGGATGACGCCGAAAAATAACTGACGATCCGATGCGAATGGATGTCGTCTGGCCTCATCGGAAGCTCCAGACCATTCAGATAGGCAGGGGACGCGCAAATGACGTAATCCAGCTCGCATAATTTCCGCGCCTTCATTGCCGAGTCGCTGAGAGCGCCGCCGCGAATGACGCAATCGATCCCTTCACTGATGAGGTCGGCAGGGCGATCACTTACGCCGAGCATAAGATCAATATCAGGATACTGGTGTTGAAAATCGGAGAGCGTGGGTATCAGGATCTGGTTTGCGAGCACCGATCCAATGTCGACGCGCAGTTTGCCTTTCGGTGCGCTGCGTGAGCCAGCGACAGTACCGTCCATGTCATCGAGGTCAGCGAGAAGCTTTAGCGCTCGCTCGTGATAGGCGATACCTTCGGATGTCATTGTGACCGAGCGTGTGGTGCGTTCTACGAGCTTTGTCCCGAGATGTGCTTCAAGATCTTGCACAAGTTTACTCGCCGAGGATCGGGGCAGATTCATCATGTCAGCGGCTTTGGCGAACGATCCGGCTTCAGCAACCCGGACAAATGTTCGAATGGCGAGTATTTGATCCAAGAGGCACCCGTTTGATCGTATTCGGTGAAACCCAGCTTATAGCTGATGTAATAGATTGGCCGTGAAAATATTGCATCCAAATCTACAGTTTTGTTGGCTCCTGTCTTTTATGAGTAAGCGCCAGGCCTTTTGAATTGATGCATGTCCACTCAAAAATAGGCAAGTCGAGCCTGTTATTGAATCATCATCTAAATTTGCAGTCATCCCTTAGCGATGTAGTAGGATACGAGTAAGCAACATTTGTTGACTGGCAATCATCCATCGCACTTGGCCGATCGGTTTTATCACATGGTCAGGGCCGCTTTCTACAGCGATGCAGTCGTGGTTCCAGGATGCCATCAAGTCAGCATTGACGAAACGCTTGACAGAGTGTGGAAAAGCTTGTTGTATATTCGAAACGCGGGGGCAACGTAGCCCGTCAATGCGTAGAAAATAATCTAAGGGAACGTGGTGGCAATGAGGCCCGCAACACTTCGTGTTGGCGGGATTTTTGTCGTTTGTGAGGTGGAATGGGTGAGCTAACCTGCAAGATCGGCATATTGATTTCAACAACTGGCGCTTATGCGGCAGTTGGACGTGCCATCTTGAACGGAACCCTGCTGGCATGTGCGCAGATAAATGCCGACGAAGAGCTGAAGGTCGCTCTCGAGCCGGTGCATTACAACCCCGGTGGTGATCTGGAAGAGTATTCAGTGGCGACCAGAAAGATGATCGACGCCGGTTATCGTCATGTCGTGGGGTGCTATACGTCATCCAGCCGCAAGGAAGTTATTCCACTTTTTGAAAAGTATGATGCACAGCTATGGCATCCATCCCATTATGAAGGTTTTGAAAGCTCTCCAAACGTAATCTATACGGGTGCCTCGCCAAACCATCATATGTCACCATTGATGGACTACCTCCTAACCCGATATGGTCGCAAAGCCTTTTGTGTTGGTTCCAACTATATTTGGGGTTGGGAAAGCATCCGTGTCCTGCGCGAATATATTCATGTGCGCAAGGGACGTGTTCTGGCCGAGCGTTATCTCGGCGTTGGTGAAACGGACTTTCAGAAGATCATCGAAACCATCTTTGAAGAGCAGCCGGATTTTATATTCAATGCTTTGATTGGTGACTCTTCATACGCCTTTTTCGAGCAGTTTCGACAGGCATGTGAAGCGCGCGGTATCAATCAGACCGAACGCTTCCCAATAGCGAGCTGCAATCTTTCTGAACCCGATCTTACTGAAATAATGCCGGAGTGCAGAAATGGACATATCAGCTCGTCCGTCTATTTCTCGACCCTGACCAATCCCGAAAACCGTTTTTTTGTGGCCCAATACAACCAGGCTTTTCCTGACGGTCCCCCTCCAGCGGCAGAAGGTGAAGCCGCCTATATCGCTACTATCATGCTCGGAATGGCTATTGCCGCGGCCAATTCCACCGATCCCATGCTGGTTAGAAACGCTGTCGCCGGAATGCAGTTAAAGGCACCGCAGGGACTGGTGACAATAGACCCCGAAACACACCATGCATATCTGACGCCGCGGATCGGACTATCGACCCGGGACGCCGAATTTGAAGTGCTGATCGAGGCGCCAGCGCCTGTGCGACCCGACCCCTATCTCGTTTCTGCAGATAGCCTAGCTATAAGCTCAATTGGTCAGGCGAGTTTGAGGGTTGTACAATGAGCGGCCGCTTCACACAGAATTTCAGGAACCGCCGTGGGATCATTGTTTCGCGTGATTTCAGAGCAATTGGCGCTTTGGATTCGACTCTCCCAAAACTAGGCTTGAGTGCATCCTATGTACCGCTTAAAGCCGATAGGGCGGAACTGTTGGAATCTGAGCTCAATGCCGAGCGTGACGTGTTGTTTGTGGATGGTGATCTCGATAATCCACTTTCTCTTCCAGTCAGTCCGGTCAGTGGCTTGGCCTGTGTTCCGATTGTCGGCCTGGTTGGTGTCGAAGCCCCTAGCCGCTTGAAAGGACTTGTGCAGTCAGGCGCGACGGCCTTCCTGCGCAAACCCGTTTATGGATCAATTGTCTATTCGGCTATTGTCCTTGGCATCAACTCCTACCAGCAGCGACAACAGATGGAGACCACAATTGCTCTCCATGAAATGCGTCGCCAGCAGCGCCGCAGTCTGATCAAGGCAATTGTCGAGATTATGCGTCGTCACAATGTCTGTGATGATGAGGCTTACAACCTTCTTCGCAGGGAAAGCATGAAATCACGAATGAATGTTGAAACATACGCAGAATACTTCATCAGCGAAGTGATGAAGGTGGACGACCGCGAAACAGAAACCACTCAAAGGTCAACTATCGCGAACTAACCTCCGAGGAGAATAAAAAATGTCTATTATTAAAAAAGCCGCAGCTTTTGCGGTAACGGGAACGCTTGCACTTTTTTCTGGTGTAGCACTTGCTCAGGAGCCGATTAAGATCGGTGTTCTGGAAGATCAATCTGGCGAATTTGTCGTGCCTGTTATCGGCAAGGTTCATGCAATTCAGCTTGCGACCGAAGAAATCAATGCCAAAGGTGGTATTGCCGGGCGCCCGATTGAGCTAGTCGTCTATGATACCCAGTCGGACAATACGCGCTTTCAGGAATTTACGCGACGCGCTCTGCAACGCGATAAGGTTGATGTGATTTTCGCAGGCTTTTCATCGGCTTCCCGCGAAGCCTATCGACCGATCGTGCGACAGTTTGACGGCTTTGCCTTCTATAACAATCAGTATGAAGGCGGTGTCTGTGATGCCAATATGGTGATTACGGGTGCTGTGCCGGAACAGCAGTTCTCGACCCTCATTCCATGGATGATGGAAACTTATGGGAAGAAGGTTTACACCATCGCCGCGGATTACAATTTCGGCCAGATTTCTGCTGAATGGGTACGCAATATCGTCAAGGAAAATGGTGGCGAGATGGTTGGAGAGGAATTCATTCCGCTCGGTGTTTCGCAATTCTCGCAGACCATTCAGAATATCCAAACGGCCAAGCCCGATGTGGTTGTAACTCTGCTGGTTGGAACCGCGCAGGCCTCCTATTACGAACAGGCTGCATCTGCCAATCTGAAATTGCCTATGGCTTCATCGGTAAATGTCGGACAGGGTTATGAGCACAAGCGTTTTACACCGCCCAGCCTTGCCAATATGCATGTGACGACAAACTATATCGAGGAAGTTGATACGCCTGCGAGCAAGGACTTTATCGAACGCTTCCACGCCAAGTTTCCGAATGAACCCTATATCAATCAGGAAGCTGCCAACTCCTATATTGCAGTTAACCTCTATAAGCAGATGGTTGAGCGTGCCGGTGGTTCAACTAAACGGGATGATTTGCGCAAGATAATCGCCGAAGGTGATGTTTGCTTTGACGGCCCGTCGGGAAAAACCTGCCTTGATCCCAAGAGCCAGCATATGTCGCATACCATCTATCTGGCAAAAGTTGGCGATGACCATAGCGTTTCTTTCCCGAAAGTCTGGAACGATGTTAAGCCTTACTGGCTGGGTGATGCGGGTTGCGACCTAACGAGAAGCAATCCGGGAGAACAGTACACACCATCTAATCCACCTTCGAAGCAGTAAGGGTCTGATCCGGCACGCACCTGTTGCGTGCCGGAAGACCAGACGTCTCCCGATTAAGGATTATTATGATGGAGCTATTGGGTTCTCTTTTCGCTGCCTTTTATCAGTTTGGCGATGCGTTTGCGTTTCTCGTTCTCTCGGCGTGCGGACTGGCAATTATTTTCGGCATGATGGGGGTCATCAATCTCGCGCATGGAGAGTTCATCATGTGCGGTGCCTATGTCACCGTAATGACGACAAAAGCCGGTTTGCCGTTGCCATTGGCGATAATCGCCGGTGCTTTGGTGGCAGGTATCATCGGTATGCTGCTCGAGCGCCTTGTGATCCGCCATCTCTACGGACGCCCGCTTGATACAATCGTGGCGACTTGGGGCATTAGTTTGATTGCGACACAGGGAACGCTCATTCTTCTGGGTTCAACGATGCAGGGCATCGGCACGCCATTGGGCTCATTCACTCTGGGTGCTCTTTCCTTCTCAGTTTACCGCATGGTCCTGATGCTGGCTGCGCTGGCGATCCTCGCAGGTCTCTACCTTGTCTTTAACAAGACTCGCTTCGGCATCCTTGCTCGCGCGACCATTCAGGTCCCGGACATGGCCAGAACGCTTGGTGTGAACACGAACTACATTTATGCGCTGACGTTTGGTCTGGGCGCCGGTCTGGCAGGGCTCGCCGGCGGGCTTTATGCTCCCACCATGACCCTGGTGCCGACAATGGGATCAAGCTTCATCGTGGAGTCATTCGTAACTGTTGTTGTCGGTGGCGCTGACGTCTTTTTGGGCACTGCACCAGCCGCAGCCATCCTCGCGGTCGTTAAGGCAAGTCTCACTTCCATGTATGGCCAGCTGTTCGGACAGATTGGGCTGCTCGTTGCTGTGATCATCGTCATTCGGGTGCTGCCAAATGGCCTTTCAGGGCTTTTCATAAAAGGAAAAGGTTAATGGCACTCAAGCTATTCGGGCATCTTGAAGGCCCGCAAACCAAGGGGAAAGGCCCAGTTTTCTGGAGTGGCTTTTTAGCCGTTGTCCTGCTCGCAATCATTTATCCAATGTTTTCTGACGGATACACAATTGGAAACAACGTCTACTTTCTGATCTGGACATTCATGGCCATGGGGCTCAGTCTCATCTGGGGTTATGGCGGTGCATTGTCGTTTGGCCAAACAGCATTCTTCGGCGTTGCGGGTTACGCTTATGGCGTTCTGACGATCAATATCGGTGATGCTTTCGGATTCACCCTTATCGCGCTAGTGCTGGCAATTCTCCTTTCCGGTCTGACTGCTGCAATCATTGGCTATTTTTTGTTCTATGGGCGGATAACGGGTGTGTTTCTGGGCATCGTCACCCTTTCGGTTACGTTGGTTCTGGAACGCTTCATGGCGCAGACCGCCGGCCCGGAATGGGCGATTGGAAAAGCCCGCCTTAACGGTTTCAACGGCATGAGTGGTATGCCGCCAATCACTATTCCTTGGTTTGGTGGCGATATTGCTCTCTATCCCGATATTGGGCTCTATTATGTCGTTCTTGGCCTCGTCTTGGTCGTCTATCTGGGATTGCGGCTTCTGTTGAACTCGCCAATTGGCAATGTTCTCGTTGCCATCCGCGAAAACCCACAAAGAGCCGAGATGCTGGGCTATGATGTTCGTCTCTATCAGTGGGGGGGCTTTATCATAGGTTCAATGCTGGCCGGTCTTTCGGGCGTTCTTTATACGGCCTGGGGTCAATATATTACGCCATCAAGCATGAGCATTACGGCAGCAGCACTACCGATTGTCTGGGTTGCAGTTGGTGGGCGCAGCGACATCACAGCGACGCTTATTGGAACAATTCTGGTGCTTGCAGGATTTCAGGCGCTTACAATTTATGGCGCACAATACGCACTGATTGTTATGGGTGCTCTGCTTGTGTTCACCGTGCTTATTGCGCCGCAAGGTATTGTACTGGGGCTAGCTAATCTGGTCGGGCGTGTTCTGATCTTCAAACAGAAGAGGTCAGCATCATGAATATCCTTGAAACACGCAACCTGCATAAGCGCTTTGGTGGTCTGCATGTAACAAATGATGTCAACCTTCAACTCAGGAAGGGGGAGATTCATTGTTTGATTGGACCCAACGGGGCAGGTAAAAGTACCCTCTTCGCGCTCATACTGGGTAAATATCTGCCAAGCGAAGGTGATGTTCTTTATAAAGGCGAAATAATTACGCAATTGAAATCGTTTGATCGGATCGACCGCGGTATTAGCGTGAAGTTTCAGGTGCCGGGGATTTTCAAGGAGCTGAGTGTTTACCAGAACCTCGAAATAGCCGTTCAACGAAAGCATCGCGGTTCAGAGCTCAAACGCGAAATCGAGCGTCTTTTAGGTTTCCTGAAGCTTGAGGATTCCACCACAAAACTTGCTGGTAATCTCAGCCATGGTCAGAAGCAATGGTTGGAGATCGGTATGGCTATCAGTCTTGAACCAGAACTGCTGCTTCTCGATGAGCCCACTGCAGGCATGACCCCGGACGAAACATTTGCAACCGGAGAAATGGTTCAACAATTGAATGCGCAGGGAGTGACTGTTCTAGCCGTTGAACATGACATGGCATTCGTTCGGCAAATCGCACAACAGGTTACAGTCCTGCATTTTGGTAAAATCTTCGCGCAAGGCTCGATCGACGACATCGTTAAGGATGACCGGGTCGCTGCAATCTATCTGGGGCAGGCCGATGCATAAGGAAATTCTACTTCAAACACGCGGTTTGTGGGCTGGATATGGTGGTAAACCCGTGCTGCAGGGTGTCGATATCGATGTGCACAAGGGAGAAATCGTAGCAGTCATCGGTCGTAACGGCGTCGGTAAGTCGACACTTATGAAGTCGCTTATCGGGCTTTTGCCGGCTGACCGGGGATCAATAGGTTTCAACGCACAGGATGTCACGCATCTACCTCCGCACAAGCGGGCACGCCAAGGTATCGGTTATGTTCCGCAGGGTCGGGATGTATTCCCCCGTATGACGGTTGAAGAAAATCTGGCAGTTGGCGAATCTATCACTCCAGGTGCCAGTAAAGAGCTTTACGACGATATTTATTCCCGGTTTCCAATCCTCGCAGAAAGACGGCATCAACGCGCGGGAACAATGTCGGGCGGCCAGCAACAACAATTGGCAATTGGTCGTGTTTTGATAGGACGTCCATCTCTTATTCTTCTCGACGAGCCGTCGGAAGGGATCCAGCCAAACATCGTGATGGATATTGCGAAACTATCGGTGGAACTCAACCAGAAAACTGGAGTGTCTATCATTCTCGTTGAGCAAAATATCGATATGATCCGCGCCATGGCCCAGCGCTGCTATGTTATGGACAAGGGAAGTATCGTTGCAACTCTCACAGCCGAGATGTTGGAAGATCGCGACACGGTGCGCAGATATCTCGCCGTTTGACGATGGCAATCTCGTAGTTACACGTTTTGAACAGTCCCAATATTCGTTTGTTCCGGGTCAGGAGCAGCTCGGAAACCTATACCATCTCAAAATGATTAAAGGAGACTTTTATGTCCTGGTTTGATGAATCGATCATGGTCCGCAAAGGCGTTGCAAAGGGTATCGCTGGAAAAAGCCATCACATCAGTGAGGAAGTGCAGGGCAAGTATCAATATGTCTATGGTTCCTATGTTGAGCCGGTTCTACATGTAGAGCCAGGCTCGGTGATTTCCGCCGAGACGCATGACGCATTTGAAGGGAAAATCCGCAAGGAAACTGACAAGCCATCAGAAATTTTGAATTTTCCATTCCTCAATCCACAAAATGGGCCAATCTATGTCGAGGGTGCCGAGAAAGGCGACACGCTGGCGGTATATATCAAGGAAATCCGTCCGCGAGGTGAGCAACCGTCGGGGACCACCGTTATCATGCCTGAATTTGGCGGTCTCGTGCCGACAGCAGATACAGCGATGCTGAATCCAACATTGCCGGAAGTGGTCAAGAAGTTGCACATCGATGCTGAAAAAGGCGTCAAGTGGAACGATCGTATCACACTGCCATACGAACCATTCATTGGTACAATCGGGACTGCACCTGAAATTGAGGCTATCAGTGCTCTGGTCCCGGATTATTATGGTGGCAATATGGATTTGCCTGATGTTGCGCCTGGCGCAATCATTTACCTGCCCGTGCAAACCAAGGGTGCCTACCTGTTTCTTGGTGATTGTCACGCTGCGCAAGGTGATGGCGAACTTTGCGGTGTGGCCGTTGAACATCCAACAGTGACGACCATTCAGGTCGATTTGATAAAAAACTGGACTATCCGTACTCCTCGTCTGGAGAATGATAAATTCTATATGACCGTTGGTTCTTCCCGCCCGATGGAAGACGCGGCTCGACAGGCTTACAGGGAGTTGATCCGCTGGATGGCAACCGATTTCGGTTTCGATGAAATCGACGCCTATATGCTTTTAACGCAGGCGGGACGTGTCCGCGTTGGAAATATGGTAGATCCAAAATACACACTTGGAGCTTCCATTTCGAAGTCGATATCCGGCATCGCAAAATAGCATCACGCTATGGTGGCGCGCAATATAAAGCGCCACCAAGATTTCCAAGTATATGCAAAGTTTTGGTAATCTCATGGGGGTTCTTCTGAACAGTATGACATTCAAGTTTGAGCCGCGTGTCTTTCTGGAGTCGTTGTTCGATGCAGCGGTTGCGGCTGCTGATCCCGAACTGGTTATCCGCGCCAATTTACCTGCCAAGCCCAAAGGCCGGACGATTGTGATTGGTGCAGGCAAAGGGTCGGCACAGATGGCAGCCGCTTTCGAACGCGCATGGGCAGAGCGGCATGAGGGCGAGGACGCACCAATCGAAGGCATTGTCGTCACACGCTATGGCTTTGGCGCGCCTTGCAAGACCATCGAGATCATCGAAGCATCGCACCCGGTGCCTGATGATGCCGGGCTTGCGGCCTCAAAACGGCTGTTCGATGCAGTTTCAAACCTCACCGAAGATGATCTTGTTGTGGCGCTTATTTCTGGCGGAGGCTCGGCTTTGCTGCCATCGCCGCCTGAAGGTCTGACGCTTGCCGACGAGATTGCGGTCAACAAAGCTTTGCTTGCCTCTGGTGCGCCGATCTCGGCCATGAATGCGGTGCGAAAACACCTGTCGACCATTAAAGGCGGGAGGCTGGCAGCGCACGCACATCCGGCAAAAGTCTTCTCGCTGGTGGTTTCCGATATTCCCGGCGACAATCCTGCTTTTGTCGCTTCAGGCCCGACGGTGCCTGATGCAACATCTCGCGATGACGCGTTAAAAATCATCGAACGTTACAAGCTTGAACTTCCCGATGCCGTGCTCACGCATATCAAAAGTGAAAAGGCTCATGCACCAAAGCCCGACGACAAAATCTTTGCCGATAACGAAGTGCGGGTGATTGCATCCGCAGCTGTTTCGCTGGAAGCAGCCGTAAAGGAAGCCGAGCGTCATGGGGTCGAGGCGGTGATCCTGTCCGATTCAATGGAAGGTGAAGCACGCGAAGTAGCGCATGTTCATGCAGCAATCGCGCGCGAAGTGGCGGATCGTGATCGCCCGTTCAAAAAACCGATTGTGCTGCTTTCCGGTGGCGAGACCACCGTGACCATCCGCGCCAAAGGCGGCAAGGGTGGCCGCAACAGCGAGTTTCTGCTGGCTTTTGCGCTTGATATTGATGGCTATGGGAATATTCACGCACTCGCGGCTGATACCGACGGCATTGATGGTTCGGAAGACAATGCAGGTGCCTTTGCCGATGGGACAACGGTTTCGCGGCTGCAAAAGGCTGGCGAAGATGGCGCAGCGCGGCTTAACGCCAACGATGCATGGAGCGCATTTGACGCTATCGGTGATCTGTTCATGCCGGGGCCAACCGGTACCAATGTGAACGATTTCAGGGTGGTCCTGATTGTGAAATGATTAACCCGATGGCTCGTGTAGCCTGATCTACTCTGCAAGCTTTACTATCTCGGCATCGCGGTCTTTACTGGCAGTCTGAGTACTACGGATGCGGCATGGTACAAGTGCAGCTATTTTTTTGGCTTCCAATGCGTGTGTAATTATGTGTCCGGTGGACTTAAGTTTCTTACAATCTAATCGACTGGTCATCTCATCGTTCTCCGTAAGTATATCCCATTGACATATCCCAAATGATACGCTATCTACGTCATATCATCGTCGATACAATTAGGAGTGACGCAGATGGAACAGGGAGCCGTATTTCAGAGCAACCGAAGCCAAGCTATCCGCTTGCCGAAGGCAGTAGCTTTGCCTGCCGATGTGAAGCGTGTTGATATTGTTGCGGTGGGGCGTACTCGAATTATAGCGCCTGCGGGTGAGGCGTGGGATAGCTGGTTTGAAGGTATTGAGCCGACATCGGACTTTATGAGTGACCGTGATCAGCCTACGTCGCAGGAACGCGAGGCGTTGTAATGCTGAAGTACATGCTGGATACGAATATATGTATTTTCACGATCAAGAATCGTCCACAGCAAGTTCGAGAAGCATTTAACCGATTCCATGATCAATTGTGCATCAGCTCGATTAGTTTGATGGAATTGATTTACGGGGCGGAAAAGTCCGCCAATCCTGAAAAAAACCTTGCAGTGGTGACAGGGTTCGCAGCTCGCCTTGAGGTATTATCGTACGATGAACATGCAGCAAACCACACGAGCCAATTACGTGGCGAATTGGCGCGTAGTGGAACTCCTATTGGCCCATACGATCAATTGATTGCTGGTCACGCCCGCTCACGGGGGTTGATTATGATTACGAACAATCGCCGAGAATTCGATCGTGTCCCCGGTTTAAGGGTAGAAGACTGGACCGTCTAATTTCCAACTCTATTTCACGGATTATTGGTGATCTGCGATTGTTTTATCCGTCCAGATCACTGACGGATTTGATCAGCTTGCTATCTGACGCGATCACAATCCATCCATTACTTTTTCAGCAGGCTTTCCACGACATCGGAGCCCAATGTTGTTATTAACGCTTTAACTCCGTTTTTGGGCAATCTCGAAAGGCCAGTGACGATGCCTTCTTTCCATGCGTCACCGCGATCCCATGCTTCTTCCCAAGCATCTGTTAGCTCATCACCGTGACGCGTTTGCACCAAAGCTTCGAAGAGCAGAGCGGCCTGTGTAAGGTCCTTGTCGGCCTTCAAACGCCCTAACGTGTCTGTAAGTCTCCGCGAAGACACGATCAGCTTGTGTATCGCATATCTTTCCGGAGCAGGGACGAGGACGTTGATGCCTTCACGGAAAAGAAGTACCGTGCGGATAGGCTCGTAGATCAAGTAGTCGAGGAAACGCAGGTTTTCCGCCGAGGCGCCAGCTAGAGCCGGCATGGGCGATGGCTTTCCGGTGTATTCGTCCGATCCCCGGTTACCGGTCAGGAATTCAACTCTGTAATCTTTGCCATTCACGAAAGTGGTTACGCTGGCTTTATCTGCATGATGCGGAACAGCCCGGAATTGCGGATCGACTGACTGTAATATTTCGAGAATTGGTGGCAGGCTGTCTTGGACCTCAGACGATATCGCGAAATCCTGGGCAAAATCCGCATCGCCTGTCTGCATTGCTGCAGCAGGCAAGCGGACACCGAGCATTCCAGCGTAAGTGCTGAATGCCACTGACCCGATCAGGATAGCGCGTAAGCGGAACAGACCCGCCTCGGCTAAGGCTCTTGTGACATCGCCGGCGAAAGGATCAGGCCCGGGGAGGCCAGCGCGTCGCAGCGAGCTAACCATGCGCC
Source organism: Brucella sp. NBRC 12950 (assembly GCF_030268145.1). Taxonomy (NCBI): domain Bacteria; kingdom Pseudomonadati; phylum Pseudomonadota; class Alphaproteobacteria; order Hyphomicrobiales; family Brucellaceae; genus Brucella; species Brucella sp. NBRC 12950. Next base: position 229,991 of record NZ_BSQC01000010.1, on the reverse strand, counting down.
TTCGCTCCCTAATGTTGTCCTTAATCTCTTTGTGAGCTTTTACCCGCTCACTGATCGCTTCGTCACTCGCCGGGCCGACGTATCTTCGTTTATCCATGCCCTCGGGGGTAGGAAGGTCGAAATACCAGTAATCACGATTTTTAACTGTAACGTTTACGAACCATCCCTCGAGGGGAAAGTCCGCCGCGAATTGTGCATCGATTGTTCGCTGGGTTAACTCAGCGAACATTGTTCGATAACTGATGTCGATATCTTTCATCGGTGATGCTTTTTCTCTCGAGTGATCTGGCTCCGGTGAGGGGCGAAAAAGCCACTTCACAACGACGTTATAAGGTTCTGCCAAAACCTTATAACAAAGTTCTGGGCGACCGTAATTATAAGGTTTTGGCAGAACCTTATAACACGTGAACCGGCAGCGTAGACACGAGGCAGGGCTCTGTGCGGCATTTTAAATTAATGCTTTTCCGGGGACGCCGGGAGATTTCCGCGCATGGGTTGGCGGAGTGCGCAGTAAAGAAGGTGTTGTACTTTTGTTAGAAAACCTGCAATACGCTTGGTATCGAGCGAAGATTGCTGTCTTGCAATATGTGGTCGTGGAGGCGGATAAAGAGCGCTTGCCTTTCAAGCAAGATATTGTGACGTCCGAGGAGCGGGCATATCAATTGCTTGAACTTCGCAAGCATTCGGAAAATCTTGCAGCTCTATCTGTTGCGCTCTCAAGATGCAAAGTTGACGAGTATCAATATATGCTCAGGGAGTTCTTCGCATACTGGCAACGGCTGGCCCGATCAGCTGCGTCATTGAACCTGAGACTGGACAGAGATTAACACTCGAAACGGCAACCAATTTCTTTTCAACCGGAGAGGTGTTTCTGCATTGAAAAAAGTTCTTATTTGCGATCTCGTCGGTTTGAAATTCGATGAAAATGGGCGCCCCGATCACTCCGAAGTTGCCGATTTTATCCATGCGCAAGGTGGAGTATTTCATATTGGCGGCGTTCTGGAGAACGCTGCAAAAATGCGTCATGATGTAATCAATTTCTACTATCTGCCGCATCTCTCTACAGCTGAAGAAATGATGGGGGTGGGGAATGGAGGCTATGACGCTGTCATTGCTGCTGCGACGCATGTGCCATCACAGGCTCTGTTTAATCTCGGTGGTGTACGTATTGGTGCAGGAACCGGAAACATGGGGTCGACCTCATGGGGCGGGGGCACGGGCATAGGCGGCAATGCGCCGCTGATGAACACTCCTGGCAGTAACAGCCGTGCCACAGCGCAGATGGTGATGAAGGCTATTCTGAGTGTGATGCCTGACTTGCCACTTGATGATTTGCATGAGCAGGTTCTCGCTGGCGGTTTTGACACGGGAGTTCATATTCAGGCTTACCCGACAGAAAAACTCGAGGGTAAGCGGCTTACTGTTCTTGGGTTCGGCAATATCGGTCGCGAGGTCGCAACGCTTGCAAAAGCCTTCCACATGAATGTGACCGTCTATGCACGCTCTGTCCATAAAGAGCGAATTCTTGCGGCGGGCTTTGATTACAGCGATGATTTAGTTGCCGCATGTGTCGATGCAGATATTCTGAGTGTGCATGTTGGTCTTGGCAAGCGCGACGAGATTAGCGGCTCGTATAGGAACTGCGGCATTGTTGGAGCTCCATTGTTAAAGGTCATGCGACCGGGCGCCACTGTGGTGAACTTTGATCGAGGCGAAGTGGTTGATGTTCAAGCCTTGTCGGATGCGATGCAGAGTGGACAGGTGCGTTACGCTTTTATTGACGCAGATATTTTCCGCGATGCGAAAACAGGGCATCTTAGCGGTCCACTTGCTCCTTATGTTGCGCCTGCCCGACAATTGGGTGGCAGAATGAAGCTTTATCCGCATATTGCCGCTGATACTGATCATCCGTCACGCGTTGCGGGCGCAAAGCAGGCCGTTTTGCAGATTATTGAAGCAATTCGTAACAAGCGTGTTCGCAATCTGGTTGGCGATCTCCCTGATGGTTACATACTTGCCGTTGATGACGCCGTAAACAAAACTGAATGAGCATTTGCATGATTGCCGACACAAAAGCATTCTTTGACGGCTTGTTTCGTGCAGCTGACAATGCAGCAGACCCAGCACTTGCCATTGGAAGCTTTTTGCCCGAACGACCAAAAGGTCGCACAATTATCATAGGAGCTGGGAAAGCTTCATCACAAATGGCAGCAGCGCTTGAGAGGATATGGCAGGGACCACTCGAAGGTGTGGTTGTCACACGCTATGGCTATGCTGCAAGGTGTGACCGGGTAGAAATCATGGAGGCATCTCACCCTGTTCCTGATGAGGCGGGGTTGCTCGCAACGCAACGAATGAAGCAGATAAAGCCATGACCAAGATCTCAGACCTAAAAAAGCGCCTTATGAACGATCCCGAATTCCAGAAGGAATATGAAGAAGCGGATGCAGAGTTTGCTCTTGTCGAAGCTCTTCTGAGGGCGAGAACCAAGGCAAAGATGTCGCAAGCCGATGTAGCGAAACGTATTGGCACAACCCAATCGGCCATTGCTCGGCTTGAAGGTGGTAAAGTTTCTCCATCCATTTCTACATTGCGTCGGTACGCAGAGGCCACAGGGTCGAAACTGCAAATTAATCTGATCCATCAATGATAAATCAGTGAGCTCTCGAGACAGTACTTAGCGAGACTGGCTGTGATATTTTTCAGCCGCTTCACTCCAATTCAGAATTGTTCCTTCGTGAATCAAAGTGGCGTCGTTGCGTTAGTTTCTTGACTTGGAACCAAAATCAAAAGCACTCCTACAAATCTGCCCTGCTTACTATCGAGGTTTGATATTCGAGGACCCAGCCGTCTGAACAGATTTTGCGTTCCTGGCAGGCTGTCGTGCTCGGTTTGAATAAGGCACTGCATGGGGAGGGCGATTAGTTCACGAGGATGAACAGCACTTACGCAATCTCGATCAATTGAGTGAAGGTCATCAACCCAAGGAGAGCCTCTGTCTGCCACGGGGTGGGTTGCTGACAGTCAGGATTCGTTCATAATTAGGTGGAAGCCGACGTAAGCGTATCTTTCCAGTAACAAACCGCCAGTCCGAAGATAATGGTGTGACAACGCTGTGCTTAAGCCTTAAGGGGAGCTTTGGAGACCGTTGCTCAAGCGAGCGTTTCCGGCAAAGGAATTGCGCGATGATCGTATTCAGACCTATGGACGCCGAGAGCTATCAGGCCTACCTGGACTATTTTGTCCCAGATTACGCTGCCGAGATATCGGTGAACTACAGGCTTTCTGAGGAAGCCGCACTCGTTCAGGCTCGGTCAGAAATTGTCTCTAACCTTCCAGATGGTGCTCAAACGGAGGGGCATGTTTTGCAGAGCATTATGCAGCAAAACAGCACCGCAGAGCAGCTTATCGGATATCTCTGGTATAAACCTGATTTGTCCACGCGGTCAGCGTTCATCTACGATTTCTGCGTCCTTGAGAGATATCGTGGACAAGGACTTGCCCGACAAGTCCTGTCAGCTTTTGAGGATGGGATGCGAGGTCTGGGGTTTGAGCAGCTTAAACTACGTGTTGCCGCTAGCAATGATCGGGCGCGCCACGTTTATGAAGCCACAGGTTTCCAAGTGACAGGTATCAATATGAGCAAGGTTATCTGTGCGGACTGAGCCGTATTTCGCGCTTGGCCGCTTAACCCAGAAACACGCTAGTTGCTTTGGGCAGGGACTGATTTCGATAATAGCACTCAAGTCTATGCGCGACCGCATTGGCGCATAGCCGTCCGACCGCTTGGGGCGCGACGTTTGCCCAACAGTCCTTATACATGGGGTCGAAGGCGAACTGGTAGCTTCCAGCAAGGAAACGTCATCGGGGAAGTTATTCACTGATTTTTGTGATTATTGTAGCTATTCGGTCGCAGTAGCCATCTGATACCCTCTTTTCCAGAACGGTAGGGCTAAATGGAAACCATCGAAGAAATTGTCAAAAGATCAAGGAAAACAGAACACGGCTTTAATGATTTGCAACTCGCCGCGAATGAAATCATCTTGTCTGGTGATGCGGCTCGATCCAAGCAAATTTCGCTTGAGCTTCTCTGCTCTGAGTTCCATCAGGCGAGATGCGTGGGCACTTTCTTACTTGGACATCTGGCAGCATTGGATCTAGACGCCCTGCACATTTTAAAACATCGGGTTAGCAACGACGATGACTGGCGGGTACAGGAAATACTTGCCAAGGCGTTTGATCAGTTCTGCCGAGATACTGGCTATGAGGCGGCGCTTCCAATTATCCGCGACTGGTTGTCTGCCGCTATTCCCAATACACGCCGTGCTGTGACAGAGGGGCTGAGGATATGGACGGCTCGCCCCTATTTCCGAGACAGGCCTGACGTTGCTGTTGGGCTACTCTCGGCACAAAGAGGGGAAGAAAGTGAATACTTGCGAAAATCCGTCGGTAACGCGTTGCGGGACATCAGCAAGAAGCACCCGGAACTAGTTCGTCAGGAAGTGGCAAGCTGGGATTTGACTGCACGCGGCGTTCAACAGGTTTACAAATTGGCAAAGCGCTTGATTGCTGACTGAACCGACGAGCGAGGCGACTTCGGGCGGTGGACGCTCGCTTCGAGGGTCAGCTCAGGCGAAGAGGTTGTTATCGGCAATGACCGAAGCGGGGTCGTGGAACGAGCTCGTTTCGCCGGAAGGCGCGTGCGACTGAGGTATATTGGTTGTGGAAAAATACTCCTACGGTTCTGGACAAATTGAGGCTATGGACACAATGTCGATTTCAATCCAGAATTTTGTATTCTGTAAAGGGTGCCAAATAGGCAGCGGGTTTTACTTCATCCGAAATTGTGGAGCTTGCCCCATGGCTCGGCATAATAAGTTAGCACAGGGACTATAAGGTATTTCACAGGAGTCGCGAGATGTTCACTCACGTCATGATCGGCAGTAATGACCTGGAGCGGGCCAGATGCTTTTACGACGCCACCTTCGTTGCGTTGGGCGGGAATCCCGGCGAGATGGACACCAGAGGCAGGCTTATCTATGCTCACGCGGGCGGCCGGCTGATGATCACGACACCGATCGATGGTAATCCGGCGACCGTAGCAAATGGTGGAACGATCGGTATCGCCGCAGCGAGCCGCGATCATGTTCTAGCGTGGCATGAGGCCGGAACCGCACATGGTGGCAGAGCAATCGAGAGCCCGCCCACGGAGCGTCCGAACGGAGCTTTCGTCGCCTATCTTCGCGATCCGGATGGACATAAGCTCACCGTTCGGACACAGCCGTCATCATAAGATTAATTTCGGCTACGCCCCCAATCATCCGCGTTTCTTGGAGTAACCCGAGGCGTGATTGCTTCCGCTCGATTCCGAATGGATCTGCACCCATGAAACGGATCAACAAGGGGCAATTGCATCGCTGTGTTTCGCCGTCGCGGCTATCACCAGTCACTAGTTTCTCAGAACAAGCCCCCCGATGAGGAATAAGCGTAGAAACCTGCCGAGCGACCGAATGCGTGGATCGTCGCAAGTGCGACTGCCAGGCAAGCACATGCTTCGGGCGATTGACACGGGCTGGTCCCGGTCATGTCAGTGGGAGTCAGGTCAGGGTCTACAGAGTTCACTTTAATCCCCTCGCTCTCCAGCTTCTTTGCGAGTTTGGCAGTCAGCATGGCGAGCGCCGATTTTGAGTCACTTTATCCAACAAATCCGACAGTCCAGGTTTCGCTCCGGATGTCCAAAGCATCGGCGAGCTGGCTGAGCCCGCTGCTGCTCATTACGATCCGGGGCGACTTCGATTTGCTCAACAATGGCAGGAAGGTCTCGCCCAGGCCGCATCCATGATGCTCACTTACAAACAGAACGACATGGACGTCGAGAACGTAAGAGCGCTTTGTGTCGCGATTGCAGCTTCGACCAACTTGAAGAGACGAGCAAATCGCTTGAAAGTGATTGCAAGTTGTTCAATTTGTTTAGGTCCAGGTTCTGTCACACCTTTTACATCGGATAAAACCGGCGACAAAACCTTGCCGATCACGGTGCGGGGAAAATAGTACCCATCAAGCTAAACAACAGCATTCCCTAAACTGTCGACGAGTTCCACGTGCCTGGTATGCGAAGTTCAAGCGTATTCTTGTACTGACGAAAGTCTAATGCAATTCGCGATGCGCCAGTTTCAAGAGCGGCGCGCACGACGGCGGGGGCGAGTTCACTCAGCAAACGGGGATCGAATGGCGACGGTATGATATAGTCGCGCCCGAACGAGAGGTCTTTGCTGTGGAGGAGTTTGACACTTTCTGGGACCGCTTTGCGAGCAAGTGCAGCAAGTGCGAACGCGCATGCAATTTTCATTTCGTTGTTTATTTCTCTGGCTCGCGCATCGAGTGCTCCCCGGAAAATGAATGGAAAGCAAAGCACATTGTTCACCTGGTTGGGATAGTCGGAGCGCCCGGTTGCGACGATCGCATCGCTGCGCGACTCGAGCGCTTCCTCAGGGGTGATCTCAGGATCCGGATTAGCTAACGCAAATATAATCGGGTCTTTAGCCATGGACCGAAGCATTTGGTCTGTCAGGGCACCCTTGACCGATACTCCAATAAACACATCGGCGTTAACGAGTGCTTCGGCCAGTGTTCTTGCAGGGGTGTCGACTGCGAGATCAGATTTCCAGGAGTTCATATTATTTTCCCGGCCAGCCCAAACGATCCCCTGCGAGTCGCAAAGGATAGTGTTGCCCGGTCGAGCACCTATCGCATGCAAAAGCTTCAAGCATGCAATTCCGGCCGCTCCTGCGCCGTTGAGTACGATTTTGGCGTTCTCGATCTTCTTGTCGACAAGCATCAACGCGTTTATCAATCCCGCGGCCACGATGACTGCTGTTCCGTGCTGGTCGTCATGAAAGACGGGAATATCCATTATTTTATTGAGCTGCGCCTCGATGAGGAAGCATTCAGGAGCTTTGATATCTTCCAGATTGATACCACCAAATGTTGGCTGCATCAAATGGATCGCCTTGACCAGCTCGTCGACATCTCCGGAGTCTAGCTCGATATCGATAGCATTGATATCGGCAAAGAGCTTGAAGAGCGCTGCTTTGCCCTCCATCACGGGTTTGGAAGCAAGAGCACCCAGATTGCCGAGACCCAGGATTGCGGAGCCGTTGGAAATCACGGCGACCATATTCCCCTTCACGGTATAATCGTAAGCAGCACTAGGGCATTCTGCTATAGCCCGAACGGGGTGTGCCACGCCGGGGCTGTAGGCCAGCGATAGGTCGCGCGGTGTCCTCAGCGGCTTGGAAGCATTCATTTGGTATTTTCCAGGGCTGGGCTCGAGATGGTACGCAAGCGCCTCATCCGCGGTGACATTAATCTTGATCATCGCAGCACTCCAAATTTTTGAATATTGATTAGAAACGGTTTCCTTGTTCCCGGCTAATCGCCGGGAACAAGGCTGGATAAAACACGCCTTTGCCGTTCCGAGCTCAGACCGGCAGTCGCTTTAGTCGATCGGATTACATGAAGCGGTCAGCACCACCGGATGCCTCAATTGTATCGCCGGTCACGAAGCCATTCCTGTTGGAGCTAAGGAACGCCGCAATAGCAGCGATTTCCCGAGCTGAGCCAGCGCGTCCGATTGGGGTGCATTCAGCAGAGATGCGGGCGATAACTTCGCCATCCGACAGATCCGTAAATTCCGGGCGCGAGCGGCGCACAGCCGGTAGCATGTTGTTCGCCCAGTTGTCGGTTGCGACTGCACCAATTCCGATAGCATTCACAAGAATACCGTCTTTTGCGACTTCCAAAGCAAGCGATTTCGTAAGATTGTTGATGGCACCACTTAGAACATGGGAAACGAATAGCTTGGGATTGGGGTAGATACCACCGATGGAGGACATGTTGACGATGCGCCCCCATTTGTTCGTTTGCATATGGGGAATGGCCGCCTTGCAAAGCCGCCGCATTGACGTCAGCTTGACTCCCGTCATCTCTTCCCAGTCAGCCTCCGTTGAAGTTAGCAATCCTCCAGCGTGAGCCCGCCCGGCATTGTTAACTAGGATATCGAGCCCGCCCAACGCCTTGATAGCACGGTCGACAATCAGCTGAGCTGATTCCGGCTTCGAGACGTCTGCGGCCAAGGCAACGATGTCGGCGTCGCGGCCTGCGGCCTTTGGCGCCAACTTGCTAACCGCCTCCGTCAGTCGCGCCTGGTCTCTTGCGACGATCAGCACGCGCGCTCCATTTGTGAAAAGTTCTTCCGCAACTGCGAGGCCAATCCCGGCGCTTGCTCCGGTCACGATAGCTACCTTACCTTCGATTTCGAGGTTCATTGCACGTCTCCTTATTGAATTATTGTAGTTACTTGGGAAGAGGCTTGCCGCGGGTTTCTGGCAGGAACCAGAGTGCAAAAATCGCCACGACATAAAGAAGGACCATTGAGAGGACAGTCATATGAAAGCCGCCCAAGGTCGAAAACAAGAAAGCTGTCATGATCGGAAGAGGGAATGAGACGAGCCGGGCAAGATTGAAGACGATGCCCGATGCTGTCGATCGAACTTTTGTCTTGAAGAGTTCAGGCAGATAGATCGGCATCCAGGAGAAAACACCGAGCGTAAATATTCCGAGAATGAAGACCGACACCAGCGACCACGTCAGCGTTTCAGGCACATAGGCCTGGACTGCGCCGGCGCAAATTGCTCCACCGAACATCACAAACATATAGGGCTTACGACCAATGCGGTCGGCGATGAAGCCTGCACTTATGTAACCCACGATGGCGCCGCCATTGTACACGAGTGCACTGATGGCCGCCCAAGAACTTGCAGTCAGTCCCTTTTTTGCCGCGAGCCCGCCGATGTAGGGGCCGATGAGCGCGGATATTCCGTAAAACACAGACACAGTCACAGCTGCCATAACCAAGGTGGCAACTGCACGCTTCAGTCCTTCTGGATCGCCGAACAGCATTGCCAAGCGAGTTTCCTTTTGAAACTTGATTGTCTCACCTGGCGTCGGTTCCTTAACTGCCTCCAACCAAACTTTCGATTCCGGAACCTTCCTGCGGATATACATGAGGATGAAAGCAGGCAGCACGCCGATAAGGAACATCAAGCGCCATCCGTCCGGGCCGAAATTTGGTTGGATAAAGAGCCAAAGACCTGCGGCAAGAAAAAATCCAAAACCATAGCCGGACTGCATAATGCCAAGTGCTTTAGCGCGTGCTCGATCTGGCCATGTCTCCGCCACTAGCGCGGTTCCGGTGCTCCACTCGGATCCCAGAAAGACCCCTGTAAGAAACCGCAGTACGATCAGGACCGTCCACGTGTGGCTGAATGCGGTTAACGCCGTCAACACAGAGTATCCGGCGATCGATATCATGAGCATCAGCTTGCGACCGACCCGATCCGCCATGATGCTTCCGATCGTGCCACCGGCTGCCCAACCCAGAAGAGTCGCACCGATCGCATATCCAACGGCAATTCGGACTTCATCGGGTGTCGGATTGCTGAGCAGCGACATCGCTGCGATACCCCCAACCAATATCAGGGTGCTGGTCTCAAACCCGTCGAACATCCAGCCGATGAAACTGCTGCCGAGTGTTCGTCGTTGAATAGGACCTATCTCTTGAAACGTACCTTCGCTCATTTTATCCTCCCTATTAAATTACAGCCGACAGGATTTTCTCCAGCTCTTCCTCCGCGAGAAGCTGTTTACATGTGTCCATGTTTGAGAATTCCACTCGAATCGAGGCAGCTATTCCGGTTTGCCTGTGCGCATCCGGCGATTGAATATTGGTAGTGCCAAGCCAAACACCTCGAACCGGGACAGGATCAGCAGCAGGAAGCCGGATGCGCCGGCACGGTTTAAACGGCCGACGTCGCCAGATAGCAGCGCTGTCCGCTCTTCCTCTGTAAAAGGCATAGTCTGCACGGCAGCCTCGGGTGACGCCAAGATAAGCTTGCGAAACTCCTTTTCGTGAAGAACACGGCGGCAGAGGGTGTGAATAAGGTAAATATTCATTGCGCACTCCTTACGTCCCAGGCGGCGAAGGCGTTGCCCAATTCCGGCTGATTTATCAGGATTGCCGGGGTTTCATCCCCTACAAGACCTAAAGCGACAATCCAGTTGAGAAGCTCGCCGGCTACATTGCCCGCATCTAGCATACGATCCTCAGTTGCCTGTGAGATCAGGTTATCATAATTGCCAGTCTTGATTTCCTGAAGAATCCAGGCAGCCCAGGCGGGGTCGGGAACTCCGAAAGTCTTGTCGACAATAGCTCTCGGCCCACCGATTTCCAGGCTAAGGGATCCGCTTGTGATAACTGCAACGCGGATATCGCTATCCCAGGACCGTATTGCCTTTCCAAGCGAACGGCCCAGGGCAAGGCATCGTGACGCGACGGGCAATGGCGGCACAACACAATTTATGAAGACCGGTACGATCGGCAAATGCATATCTGGTGTCAGGAAATGGAGTGGCACGAGCGCGCCGTGATCTATTTGGAAATCAACCGTGGAAGAGAAATCGAAGCCTGCGCCAATCATACTCGACAACAGGTGTTTCCCAGCAGCGGCATCGACGCGGACATCATACCACGGCATGCCGGGAGTCTGATCGTTTGGTCCAGCTGTCGCCTCAGCAATACCGATTGCAAAAGTCGGCCAGTTGTCGAAGAAGAACGTGTTGAAGTGATCGTTGTTGACCGTAACAATCACATCCGGTCTGGAGGCCTCAAAATGAGCGCGTATTTCCGCAAAGTAACGCATTGCCTCTGACTTCTCTCCATTGAGCTGCGCGTCAACGACAAAATTCGGTGTATGTGGGACGGCATAAACCGCGACAAGTTCAGCCAAAGCCTTACTCCTCTTCGATAGCGCGGCAACGTCTGCCCGCTTAAAATGCTTCTGTTAACTTGGACCGTAGTGCACGGCTTGGTCAGAAGCTTTGGTGAGGAATTTCAGACGTCTGAAATTTTTGAATGCCAGTTTGACCGCAAGACTGTGTGCCAGCACCGCGTGTCGTACAGGCTCGCCGAGCGAACTCAGTAAATGTACTAAAATGAATCTCGACAAAGCTTACCGCAATCGGCACCCAGACCGGACTATGGCAAACATTACTAACTTTTTGCACCGCGCATCTGATTTTTGCAGATCGAACGTGCCACGTTGACATGCCTGCCGCTAGAAGCACTAGTCAGTTCTTCGACCAAGTCGGCAAGCGCGCGGATCGCCTCGTCGAGGGACACATCGGAAGCATTAAGGGAAACAAGGTCGATGCCGACTTTTAGTGCCCATGACAGGGCATTCTGACTGCGGGCATTCTTCAATTCGTTCCACAGGTTAACACTTGTCGCCGACGGCGATCCAGCCAGATGAAATGCGGCGCGCCTGAATTCGACATCCGCCCAGCACGGATCAGTATCCGTTTCTTCCACAAGGATATTTAATATAGGCAGCAGCAAAGTTTTATCCCACGCATTTCGGTGTGCGTTGAGAAGGATGTCACTGAAAAGGTTCGAGTATTTTGGATGAAATCCAGCTTTGATGACCGCGTCGACCAAGGATGAGAGTTCAGTCCATGGAATGGCTTTCCCACTTTCCACGGCCGCCCAGGTATCGAATAGCGCACCGTAGGTGTCCCAAAATCCTAGTCCATGCTGGCGGGCTTCATGCCTTAGGGAAGCGGTTGCGCACTGCACTGCCTCGAAGTCGCCCTCAAAACCATGGACAGTGCATTCGCCTTCTGCCAGTGCGCAGCATAAAGAATTGGCGTGATCGAGCTGCGTCGCTTCCGACACAGCGCGAGCAGCTATATCCTTAGCCTCGTCAACCCGACCCAAAACCCATAACGTCCGCGCAAGGAACGATCTCCCGGCGACCCTTTGGTCGAGCCCGAACCTAAATCTCTGTGGTGGCAGGTTCACCTCGAACCAATGAAGGCTTCTTTCAAGAAGCACGAGTGCGAGATCGTGATTTCCTAAAAAATGTTGTGAAACTCCCTCAATCCGTTCCGCGACCGCTGTAGATTCGGGATCACCGGCATTGATTGAACACCGTAGCATTTCTCGGGAATGGTATAGCGATTCCTGAAATCGACCGGATCTCAAACAGACTAGCCAAAGACCATACCTTGCTTGGAGTTCGATCTCGAAAGCTGCATGGATCTGCGCCAAATAAAGCGCTCTTTGCCACGCGTCGCCCGCATCCGATACGGGTCCGACAGCCCAGCTAAGTGCGGTTCCGAGTGCTGCTTGAAGAGACATTTCCTCGTTGGGTGACAGGGAATCTGCGAACCTCTCTAGCACCTGCGAAATGCGATTTCGGCATTCTGCATGAAGTGATAGCTGCACCCAGTATGGTGTTGCGCATGCCAATATACTGGTTCCAACTTGGACGTCACCGTTGGCGGAAAACGACCAGTCAAGAGCGCCGCGGATGTCATCGATGACGCCTGCGTGGGTTGACCGCCATTCATCCGTCGGGAGCGTCTTCCAATCTTCGTTCGCACGGCGAGCCGCAGTCAAGATGAAGGTGGCATATCGTTTCATGATGCCATTGAGATCTGCATCTTCCGCTAGCTTTTCCAGTGCGTAAAACTGAATGGATTCAAGAAATCTATACTGCGGTCTAGTCTGGCTCAAATCCAGCAGCAACAGGGACTTGCTAACCAGTCGTCCGAGAACGTCGATCGCATACCAGGGATCGCTATTCTCTGGTGTGGCGACGGCACGAACGGCGCCGACATCAAAGGGAGAGGAAAACACTGATATGCGCCTGAGCATCAATTGCTCGTCCGCATCTAGCAGATGATAGCTCCAATCAACGGTCGCCCGAAGCGTCCTGTGCTTGGCAAGAGCAGTCTTTCGCCCCGCTGTAAGCAGATTGAAACGATCATTTAAGGCTGCCAGAACGCCGCTTAGGCCGAGTGTGGGGACGCGAGCTGCAGCCAGCTCTAGAGCTAACGGTAATCCGTCAAGCCGATGGCAAATAGCGTTGGTCAACTCTACATCGACCTGGAGAGCCGGAACATTGGCCGAAGCGCGTTCCACGAGAAGCGCAAAAGCGGGGAATTGCAGAGCAATTTTGATATCGGTGACGTTTTGCGGCGGCATGGCCAGCGGACTTAGCCGGTAGACCTGCTCCCCACTAATTCCTAGTGGTTCCTGGCTGGTCGTCAAAATCTTGATATGGGGTGCATTTGTCAGCAGCACTTCGATTGCTTCCGCGATCGCACCAGACAAATGTTCGCAATTGTCGACGATGAGTGTGAGCGGACTTGCCTTGCTGCCACCAACAGCCTCCCTGATGTGGTGAATGTCCAGACTAGGGATCAGGAGTGCGTTTGCGAGTGACGCTTGGACGAGTTGAGCGTCGGAGATTTTGGCCATCTCCGCCAGCCGCACATCATGACCATCTCGATCAGCTAGGCGCTGCGCAAACTCAAGTGCGGATCTGGTCTTTCCGACGCCTCCAGAACCAACGATTGTTAGAAGGCGAGACTTAACGAACAATCCGCCAAGTTCCAGCAGCTCTCGGTCTCGGCCGAGCAGCGGGGTAAGCGGAATAGGAAGCGCTCGTGTCGCTGGCTTGTCGAGCACCCGTTCCGCGGCTGCCTCGGGGTTTTGCTTTTTGACAAGCCGATATCCGAGACCAAACTCTGTCCTGATCATATCCCGATCGGAACCCAGAGCACGCCTTATCGCAGACATTTGTGCTTGCAGGTTGTTTTCTTCGACGACAGCGCCGGACCAGACCGTTGTGAGGAGATAATCTTTTGTAACTAGCTCACCATTGGCTCTTATCAAAAGCCATAAAATGTCGATTGCACGCGGGCCGATCTCAACCTTGAACCCGTCGCGCATGAGAATTCGCAGGCGAGGAAATATCCTAAAGCGGCCAAAACAGGTGCCTTCATCATCTCGGACGCCCTGTGAGTCACTGGGAGCGTTGGCAGTCATAGGACATCTCTCCTGCGCCGATTGCGAATGTTGGACTATGATGGTCAGAATTCTTCGCATGTTTACGGTAAATACGGCATCCGCAACTTACCAAGATCAAACCACACAAAGTCAATAGTTGCGCTCAAAGGAGTTCGGCAATTCATCCAGTAGTGGCCAATTGATATGGCCATCACGGTCGCTTGCTCGCTCCGGCCTCAAGATCTGAGGGGAGTATTTCAACTGTTGCTGTCATACCCGCCGCGAGTTCAATGCCGGACGGCACCTTTTCGATATGGATGCGCACCGGGATGCGCTGGGCAAGACGCACCCAGGAAAACGTCGCGGCCACATTGGGTAGGCCGAGATGGCCGGGCGCGTCGTTGCTGTTGTCGATCCCGCGGCCGCGGCTTTCGACATGCCCTGATATGGGCTGATCAAAGCCCATAAGCATGATCCGTGCGGGGTCACCAATGCGGATCTGCCGTATTTTCGTCTCCTCGAAATAGCCGGTGATCCAGAAACTAGCGGCGTCGAGGACGGCGACCTTCGTCACACCAGCCGTCGCATAGTCGCCCGGACGGAGCCTCAGATTGGTGACATACCCGTCGACCGGCGCGCGGACAGTCGATCGGGCAAGGTTGAGTTTGGCTAGATCGAGCGTTGCCAGCGCTGATCGATAGGCTGCGCCTGCGACCGCAGCCGCGCCGCTCGATTGCTGGACCGCCTCTCGGGAGACGACGTCTTTTAGCTGACTGTGCCGCCGAGCCGTCGTCTGGCGAACAATCATATCCTGGCGCTTGGCATCGACCTCAGCCTCTGCCAACGCTGCAGCCAGCCTGAGCCGCTCAGGGTCGATCTCATAAAGGATGTCGCCCCGACGCACATATTGGTTATCAACCACGGAGACTGAGCTGACCGTGCCGGATACTTCCGGTGCGATCTGTACGACATCGACGCCAACCCGTCCGTCGCGGGTCCAAGGTGTCCGCTCGTAGTGATTCCACGCCTTCAGCGCGATAAAGGCCGAGACTGTTACAAGGCAAAGGGTCAGTGCGTAGCGCCCAAGCACGGATAGGATAGGTTTCAAGGCAGGGGTCCGATTGATGACAGGTACTGCACGAGCAGACCATAGATGATGACAAAGGTGGCTATTTCGACCAGCGCCCGATAAGCGAACAGGCGATTGAGACCAGAGGCGGCGAACAGGAGGACCGCCGCGATGGTGGCGACCAGCGAGATGAACGCGAGAACCACGAGACCGGGTATGAGAACGCCTCCGAGCTTGAGGTCAATGATCATCGGTCTTGGCCCTCCCTTCCACCGGGGAACCGACCGCGAACCGCAGGTCGATGAGCAGATCGACAATCTGCAGGCGATTCCTGAGCGCGCTGGCCACCACCTTCTCGATCAAGATCTCTATCCGCTTCTCGATATCGAGGAAGTCAGAAGGCGTTGACTGCTTCCCACCCATGAAGAGCTTGGCGATGATTGATAGAAGCTCTCTCAATTCGACGCGGGCGTCACCCTTGATCTGTGGGGCCGTCTTGCGAAGCTGTCCGGCAACATGCCCGATGCGAAGATAGTGTAAAGCATCGTCGAGCACGTCCGGATAGGCTGTGCCGGTCAGCTGTACCCTCGGCAGCAGCAAAGCCGTCCGATCGATCATAAGGCTTGTCCAGCGCGCTTCGTTCGGCGCATTCCCGAGCGCGCGTCGGCTAACGTCGCGGCGGCTCAAGCGAAGCAAGCGTTTAGTAGCCCCATCAGCCGATACCGTCTGGAACAGGGACATGCTCACGCCGCCGAAGCCCACAGCCGCGAACAGAGCGATCACACTGTTGATTGAGGTGGCGAAGTCGCCGGTGTAGTAGGGGCCGAGCGTCGAGAGGATCGGAATGGTCAGCGTGATGCCAAGCGCCATGAATGTTGTTGGAAGGCGTGCCTGCAAAGAGCCGGCAAACAGGAAAGCCGGGGAGAGCACGGCGACAAGAACCCCAAATTCCGAGACCTGGGGCAAGATGATAAAGCTATAGATGAGGCTGATTATGACCCCGTAGATGGAGCCGACGATATACTTGACGACAAAGGGCACAGGCGCATCGAAGTTACCGAACAGGGTGCAGCAGACGCCGAGAATGGAGACGGCCATTCCGCCCTCCGGCCATGCCGTCCAGATCCAGAAGGCGCAGCCAATGAGAATGCCGATGACCGCGCCGAGTGCAGTGCGCCCCGCCATCCAGGTATCGCGGTGATAGATATATCCCTTCGCTCGCTTTGCCCCATGAAGTAACGTGGCATCGCCGGACGGCCCGGTCGCTGCGATGTTCCGCTCCAGCCTGTCGCAGTCCTGTAGCAGACCGACCATTTCCGCGAGGTGACCTGCCAGGTTGGCGGCAAGCCTGTCGCCGGGCATCGTAGCGTTGGCGCCAAACAACTTCTGGACTGATCGTGCGTGCGCGATGAGTTGAGCTGCGGTAGCCTCCCCTCCTTGCGGCTCCACGCTTGCGACCCAGGCCCTGACGTCCCCGACCAATGCGACGAGGTCATCAAGCGCATGTGCATCCACTATGCCAAGGGCCTGAACCCGATCTTCGATCTCGGCCGCGAGCCACAGCAAACGAGCAAGCCGGTCATGGATATGATGCAGTATCTGCCTTGGTGGTGTTGGAGCTGGATCATAGGGTAGATGCGTCGCAAGCCCCTTAATTGCTAACAAGTCCGCTGCGATTTGGTGGCGGTCGCGCCGGTTTTTTTCCGCATTTCCATTTAGTGCATCGCCTGCCAGCCGACGAGCGTCCCGCAGCGTGGCCGCCAGCTTGCCGGTGAACTGTCCTGTCATGCGTTTCGGCAAAATGTAGCGATGAATCAAGACGGCGCACAGAATCCCAATCGAGATCTCCTGGACGCGCACCGACGCCGTTTCGAAAACCGCGCCTGGATCAAGAACACTCGGGAACCCGATCAAGCTCGCGGTATAGCCGGCAAGAACGAAGGCATAAGCGCGTGGTGTGCGGTCAAGCAACGAGAAAAACAGGCACAGGCCGATCCAGCCTGCAAGCACCGCGCTGCACATCATCGGGTCGTTGACGAAATTCGGGACGATCGTGACCGTCGCGACCGCGCCGACGAAGGTTCCAGCGAACCGATAGACTCCACGGCTTAAGGACGCCCCAGCAGATGTCTGCGAGACTATGTAGACGGTGATGATTGCCCAGAACGGCTTGGGAAGCCCGATACTCAACGAAATGTAGTAGGCCAACATTGCTGCGACAAAACTCTTGGCCGAAAACAGGATCGCATCCGCGTCCGCCTTGATGATCGGCGTGCGCAGGAAGGTTGTTCCAGCTTGAAACACGGCTGCAACAGCCTTGTTTGAGAAGGTATTTATGGACGGCGCAGTATTCATGCCCCCAGTTGTGCCCCATTTTCAAAGGCATATAAATTCGGTATTATGCCATAAAATACCTAAAAATGGTCATTCTGATGTCTTCCGTGCGATCTGCTGTTTCCGTTTTCGATCCCGACCTTACCCTTCTGCCTGCGGTTGCTCACAAGCTGGATTTCGCGGAACATGAGGAGGAAGTACCTCTGCACGTACATCGCAAGGGGCAGTTAATCCTCACTCTACATGGAGCCGTCACCTGCGTGGCAGGAAACGAGATCTGGATCGTGCCTCCTAATTGCGGAGTCTGGATTCCAGGCGGTTTGCCCCATAGTGCGCGCGCAACTGCCAATGCAAGGCTCAACTATCTGTTCGTCGAGCCGGGCGCAGCGAACCTGCCCGGAAACAGTTGCACACTGTCGGTCTCCCCAATGATCCGCGAGATGGTCGATCGGCTTGCTCGCGAACGTGCGGACTATCTCGCCGACAGCCATGCCGCTCGGATCGCGCGGGTGATCCTCGACGAACTTGCGCAGATGCCATATGAGCGGTTCAACCTGCCGATCTCAAACCATCCGAAGATCCGGGCAATGGCACACGCACTGACGATTGAACCTTCAGATCGCAGCACGTTGAGCGATTGGGCGAAGCACCTTGCAATGAGCGACCGATCACTTGCGCGGCTGCTAATCCGCGAGACTGGGCTGACGTTCGGTCGCTGGAGACAGCAACTCCACCTTGTTGTCGCCCTTCGTGAACTGGCAAGTGGCGAGGCAGTGCAGAATGTTGCTGCCGAACTTGGATACGAGTCAGTGAACGCGTTCATCACGATGTTCAAGAAGGCCTTGGGTACCACGCCGGCGCAGTACTTTTCGCACCGAGCCACATCAATACATTCTCCTTAACACTGCGAGCCTTCGACGATGATACGGCAAAATTCTCCCGTGGCTCGTGGTGATATTCTACATGCATCTTTGGACGCCGATGATTGTTACTGCAGCAAGATCCTGTCAGACCGTGTGGTACTTGATGTTCTCGATACACATCCCGAGGATGGGTTCGTTTGCATTATCAGGTCAACGATGTCTTCGATCCTGCAAGCCAGCGCGCCGAGGCTTCAAGCGAGCCTCTCAATCGGCGAAGATCATCAACGAAGTGTCGTCTTACGGGGCACATCGCGAAGCCTTGCATACTTGATGGCGCGGATGGCCGATTTGACGTCCGGTGACGAAAACGCCCCCCCATTCCGCGCCAACGGGTCAGTGTCGACCAGTTGGCAAGACAACGGCGGACGGTTGCCGGTGCGTGCGAACCGGATACGCGCAGAAAGCCTTGTTGGCGCAAATCGTCCTCCACACGGGCCGGTATGCTGTGATCGGGTTCGATCTCGCGTTGCTGTGGCCACCATAATTGATGGGCGATGAACTTCAGGAGCAGGAGCAGGGGCTGTGGCGCAGGCCAGGGGCGCTGTCTGTCGGCTGCGGCCATCCACCAGGCTTCGAGATCGGCGAGATCCGAGTTCCGTGCACGCAGGGTGTTTTCAGCCATGCCTTCTTTGACCAGATGACGCAGCGATTCGACATCCTAATCGGTCAGAATCTCTGCCAGCCTGTCGCGACGGCTCATCGCCAAGACCCCTGAGATCGTGTCGAGTGCGGCCGTTCGCAGATGAAATCATTCGTCCGATCTGGAAAACTTAGCGTTCATTCTCTAAAGGTCCGAGAATGCGGATCCCTTCCGACCGGGCGGCAGCAGCAAGCTTTCGATTACCGGTTGCCAATGGGACTTTTTCTGCAAGTGTCAGGGCCAGATATGAAGCATCGTAGCCGCTCAAATCATATCTTTCGCATAAGGAGAGCACAGCCCCGTCGCCGCCTGAGCCCAAATCTTCCAGAGGAAAAGCGCGCAACTGCGCCATCAGCAACAAGGCTTCACCCGGTTTCAGCCGCTTGCGTCGTTCGGACACAAAGAACAGATTGCGGGTCTCGAACCAAAACAAGGACGGCACGAAAGCAATAGATGTGCGCAGGTCAGCCATCAATCGATCGGCAGCGTCGTGTTGTTCGTCGGGCAGGAACCAGGCTGCGGCAATGGAGGCATCGAGAACAAAAGACATCAGTAGCTGCGGCCTTCGTCTATCCACTCACGAATCTCGTCCTGTGTTGTCGACTGCCGCGTAAGGCGTTGTGCCTTGATTTCGGCGATCAGCGCTTCGACGTTATTTTCACGGCGAATGCGAGACAGTTTGGCAATGGGCGTATTGCCCCGCGAGATAATAACTTCTTCCCCTGCTTCAACTTTCGCAAGCAGTTCCGAGAGATGGGTTTTGGCTTCAGCGACCTTGACTGAAAGGGTCATGTGGAATGCTCCGCTGGAGAATGGTTTGGACGGACTTTACCACCGCTTTTAAAAGCAAAAATTAACAGCATGACAGCACTTGGTCAGGTGTTGGTCAACTAACGTCCGATAACCATAACTATAGGCTTACGCTCTAAGCTACGATCAGCCGTCACATCCTGCGAATATACAAAGCAATAACGGTAGCTATAAACTGGGATTTGCCGTTGTGTTCACTTTTGCCATTATGTGAATGGTAGGCGGCGTCACCTTAATGGAGCAATGGACTTGAAAGAGGATTAGGGACATTTCGCATGTTGCGATTGAAACAGCGATTTGCCGCCAAGTCGTGAAGGCCTGTGTTCGGTACTGACGATGATCAACTGCAGTCAGATGTTTTCGATGAAGTAGAAATAGATTGGCAATCTGGCCATGGACTGAGACAAACCGCTGGCATTGCCGTGCCGACTTGCAGCGCATCATCCGCAGCTCCCTTCCTCGCAAGGGAAGATGTGAATTCTCTGATCGATTGTGGAGGCCTTTGTGCGAGCGATGTTCGACGCCGGGCAAAATCTCCAACTTTCTATAGTCTTGACAGTTTTCCATTTCCGGCTCTACCTTCGAATTGACGCTCAAGCTTAATGCTGAAGCGAGGGGAGGAATTCATGACTAAAGGTTCAATTGTTAATGGGCTGGGTCTAGGTTCAATTTCGCGACGCCAGTTTCTAATTTCCAGTACGGCTGCAGCAGGGGCTCTGCTTCTGCCGTCGGTGCCGTCTTTTGCAGCGGACAAACCCAAAGTCGGGCTTGTCATGAAGTCGCTTGCAAACGAGTTTTTCAAGCAAATGCAGGCCGGTGCTGAAGATTACGCTGCCAAGAATACGGACAAGTTTACCTTTGCCGCTGTTGGCATGAAAGACGAACGTGATTTCGCCGCCCAGGTCGATGCGGTGGAAAACTTCATCACGCAGCAGTTCAATGTGATCGTTCTGGCACCGGCGGATTCCAAGGCTATGGTCACACCGGTGAAGAAAGCGCTGGAAGCCGGTATCAAGGTCATTAATATCGACGTGGCGCTAGATGAAGAGGCGAAGAAACAGGCCGGTGTTGATCTGGCATTTTTCGGACCCGACAATCGCGAAGGCGCAAAACTGTCTGGCATGGCGCTTGCCAAGGAACTGGGCAAGGGCGGCAAGGTAGTTATCCTCGAAGGTAATCCCGAGGCCGACAATGCCAAGGAGCGGAAGAAGGGTTTCGATGATGCTGTGGCCGAAGGTGGCCTGACTCTGCTGGATTCCAAGACCGCACATTGGGAGACGGAAGAAGCCAACACGCTCATGACGAATTTCCTTACACAATATCAGGATATTCAAGGTGTTATGGCAGCTAACGACTCCATGGCGCTTGGCGTCGTAAAGGCGCTCGACGCTGCGGGTAAGTCAGGTCAGATCAAGGTCGTCGGCTTTGACAATATTCCCGCTGTCCAGCCGCTGATCAAGGACGGCAAAATGCTGGCCACAATCGACCAGTTCGGCGCGCAGATGGCGGCAATGGGCATCGATTATGGCCTGAAGGAACTGGCGGGAGAAAAATTCTCAGGTTGGGTCAAGACGGATATCAAGCTGATTACCGCCAAGGACCTCTAGGAACTCGCAAGATAGCGAGGTCGCATCGGACGCACTCCTTTGCGGCCTTCCGTCACTTGGACAGGCAGGAGCAGTGATGCAGTCAGCCGACGCGATCTTGAAGCTTGAAAACGTCGGCAAAGTCTTTCCGGGCGTAATCGCACTGGACGGTATCAATCTGCAACTGTTGCGCGGCGAAACGCATATTATTCTCGGTGAAAACGGCGCGGGCAAGTCAACGCTTATCAAACTGCTTGCAGGTATCTATCAACCCGACGCTGGCGAGATTATCCTGAATGGACAGCCCTATCGGCCCAAGACGCCGCATGATGCGCAAGTCCAGGGCA
Source organism: Brucella sp. NBRC 12950 (assembly GCF_030268145.1). Taxonomy (NCBI): domain Bacteria; kingdom Pseudomonadati; phylum Pseudomonadota; class Alphaproteobacteria; order Hyphomicrobiales; family Brucellaceae; genus Brucella; species Brucella sp. NBRC 12950. Next base: position 208,370 of record NZ_BSQC01000010.1, on the reverse strand, counting down.
TTCGTATTGTGCATCAGGAACTCAATTTACTTCCACACCTTTCCATAGCGGAAAACCTGATGCTGGAGAGGCTTCCGCGACGTTACGGCATTGTGGATAGGGCTTCGCTCAACAGGCGTGCCGCTGAATTACTGGACGAGGTTGGGCTGGGGCTTGATCCCCGCACACTTATTTCCGAATTGGGCGTCGCGCAAATGCAATTGGTCGAAATTGCAAAAGCGCTTGGCTATGATAGCAAACTTCTGGTCCTTGATGAGCCTACCGCGACACTGACACCGCCCGAAATTGAACGACTCTTTGCAATTATTGGGAGACTGAAGGCCAAGGGTGTGACCATTATTTATATTTCGCACCGCTTGCATGAAGTCTTTGAAATTGGCGAGAGGGTCACCGTTTTGCGCAACGGTCGTCTGGTTGAAACGCGCACCTTGGAGGGGCTGAGCGTACCCCATCTGGTCCGCATGATGATTGGCCGGGATATTGCAGACGAATACAGCTTCGATGCGACTATCGTGCCGGGTTCGGTTGCCCTTGAGGTTGAAAACGTTGCGCGAGCGATACCGACCACCGCAGTCTCCTTTTCAGTGCGTGAGGGCGAAATTCTGGGTGTGGCAGGTCTTGTAGGGTCGGGCCGCACGGAGATTATGCGCGCGATCTTCGGTGCCGATCCCAAAGGCGGCGGAGAAATCCGATTGTACGGCACGCCGGTAAATATTCGTGATCCCAAAGATGCCGTGAGAAATGGACTTGGTTTCCTGACCGAAGATCGTAAGGGGCAGGGACTGATGCTGGATATGCCTGTGGACATAAATGCGACGATCACCGATTTGAAGAAAATCTCCCATGTGGGATTGCTCGACAAAGGCAAAGAAAAGAAATCCGTTACGGAACTGGTCGAGCGATTGCGGATCAAAACGGCTTCCATCGGCACTGCGGTGCGCAATTTGTCTGGTGGTAACCAGCAAAAGGTGGTGCTTGCAAAATGGCTGTTTCGCGGTTCTTCAACTTTGATACTGGATGAACCGACACGAGGCGTCGATGTTGGTGCCAGACGCGAAATCTATCAACTACTTTGGATGCTGGCCGCAAATCGAAAAGCGATCATCATGGTTTCTTCGGACCTGACTGAACTCATTGGAATGTGTCACCGCATTATCGTGTTCTCCAATGGCAAGCTGGTAGGAGAACTGCCTCGGTCGCAATTTGATCAGGAGCGTATTCTCTCGCTTGCCTATCAGGAGCATGTTCAATGACCATGAAGCCATCTGTGCCCGAGAAATCCGCAGCAGCAGACCAACAAAAGCTGAAACGCTTTTTGCTGCGCGATGCTGGTGTTTTTCTAGCTCTTTTACTGATCACACTGGTATTTTCTTTTACCGCGCCTTATTTCGCTACGTCCGGCAACGCGTTGAAGATTTTCGTCCAGATCGCCATCAATACCGTTCTTGCGGCGGGGATGACTTTTGTCATCTTGACCGGTGGCATTGATCTCTCCGTTGGCTCGGTGCTCGCGCTTTGCACGGTTATCGGTGCGCTTATCATGACATCAGGTCTGGAACCCGGATTATCGATACCGCTTGCCGTGCTGGCTTGCATCGCAGTTGGTGGGTTTTGCGGCTACATAAACGGTAAGGTATCGACCTTCTGGAAGATCCCGTCCTTCATTGTTACACTCGGTATGCTGAATATAGCGGCTGGTGCAGCGCGTGTGGTGTCCAACAACTCGACCATTACGGGACTGCCGCAAGGCTTCGTCGATTTCGGAAATCTGATCATTGGCGGTTTTCTGCCCTCAATTTTTCTAGTGGCAGTGGCAGTCATTTTTGCGGGTTGGTTCATTCTTCGGTTTACTGTTTTCGGTCGCATGATCTACGCCGTGGGGGCCAATGATGAGGCGGTCCGTCTGTCGGGGCATAATCCCGACACGTATAAGATTGCTGCATTTGTCATCTCGGGCGTCACCGCAGGTATCGCCGCAATCGTCTATTTGCTGCGCTTAAATATTGGCAGCCCGATCGCCGGTATAGGCTACGAACTGAATGCGATTGCGGCAGTCATTATCGGTGGGACCAGTCTATTTGGGGGAAAAGGCTCCATCGTCGGCACACTTGCGGGCGCCTGCATTCTTCAGGTCCTGGCGACTGGCCTGCAATTGCTCGGCATCGGCGATAATTACAAGCCGATCATTATTGGCGCCGTGATTATACTTGCTGTGATTGTCGATACCTATCGTGAAAAACTGCTGCGGCGCATCCACTGATGCGCCGACCAAGGCGAGACGAAAGCTATGTGGTGAAAGGAAGAGGTGGCGCTGCACGTATCGCTCATTGACCTCGGTTGAGGAGGTTAGACCTGCTCGCAGAGCGGCCAGAGAACTTGAAGGCGCGCTCGATCTCGCTCAGAGGCCACGAAGGCCTGCGACCATTGCAGCCCGTTTCACAAACCTGGCTACCTCCTGTCGTTCAGTCACGCCGCTACTACGCATTGCAGGAAATGGTCTTGTAAGTCTTCAAACGGCAATCGAAATACAAAAAGCCGGCTTGTCCGTGGAGAAAAGTTGTCGTCAGAATGCGGGATTTGAAGCTTGCAAATGACTGATGTCCGCCCAATCGATACAAAAGTGAACCGGCGACCCGGGTTACCGGAGATAGCGATCGCAGCCGGTGTTTATGTTCTCGGCATTAGCTTTCTGGGATACTGGTTACTACTCCAACCCGACGATAAAGCCGTCTTTCGCATAAACATTGCTGGCGTAGTGAATTTTGCAAGCGGCTTTGTAGGGTTGCTCGGCGCGTATCTCTATCGCGTTCGCAACTGGAAGGCATTCGGCTTTCCTCCGACGACACTCAAATGAATAGCGATCAGCATCGTACTTGGCGTGATCAGCTTTGGTCTGATCTTCGTAGTCGAAGCAGTCTATTTCCATTTCATCACCGAAGCGAACACGCAAGCGGATTTTCAAGCCGCGGCAAACGGTGGGCTCACAGGGATCTTGCTTCTGTTGTTTACCGGCGCAGTCTTGGGGCCGATTGTTGAAGAACTCGTTTTTCGCGGAGCGGTTCAATGTGGCCTCGAAAAATTCGGATCCGGAGCCGCGTTAATTGGCAGTTCGCTTATGTTCGCTGCAGTTCATGGGCCAAGCGTCATTTTTGTTGATGCTTTTGTGATGGGTCTTTTCTTCGGTGCGGTGTTTCGGCTGTCAGGCTCCATCTGGCGGCAGTGGCACTCCACGTAGTCTACAATGGTCTTAACCTCATTTATTATTCGACGATGTAAAGACGGAGCGCCGATCATTCGTGGAAGCGGTCCTGAATAGCTGCTAATCCCCGTATGAGTCCGTCGAAGGATTTGATCAGTCCTTTCGACTGGAGCCGAGGCGGTTCGTTCTTCGTAACATCTACGTAATTTTCGGTAGCCATAAGTCTCAGTCTCGGTGCTTATTTCGGTCGAAGGATAACGCTATCATTGGTAAGCTGGTAAGCGGTACGTTGGAGAGCGCTGCAGTGGGAGGCACGGAACGTGGGGGGTGAGCCGTGGTAGAAAACATCAGAGAACGCAACAATAGAAACGGCTGCGACCGCCTGAACTACGACTGCAGATACTGGAATTACGATCGTAGCTTCCGATACAGATTGCTGCAAGGGTGGTGCACGCAGAGGTCGAGATTGTTCAGCGGAAGCCCATTCGACATCTTCCTTGAATCAGATGTCGAGTAACTATGAAGATTTTTTGTACAAGATAAAACGGAAACTCATATGAAGCTTCGTCGTGGTTTGCCAAGTGACATTCCTTTTATTTATCGCTTGGAGAAGCAGTACATTGAAGAGCTGGAAAATGATCAGCTAACCAAATGGCAGGGCAATATAGAGCGCCACCTCGAACAATGGATTGGCATTCTTCCTCAGACAACAATCGCACAGTTGCAGGGCACACGGGCAGGTTATCTGTTTTGGGAGCGCGAAGGCAAGAAGGCGGTAATTGCGTCGGTGAATGTCGCTGCAGAATGCAGACGCAAGGGAGTCGGCTTTGCCCTAGTACAAAGGTTCGAGAGTGAAGCTCGGCTAGCCGGGTGTTCCGTGGCTGAGCTGGGCTTCGTCACCCATAATCCTGCAAGATATTTATATGAAAAATGCGGCTATCAACCCTCAGGGATGGAAGGCCGGTATTTGTTGATGACAAAGCGCTTAGGCACGCTTGGCTTCAAAGGTTTTGACTGAGATACCTGAGACCCGTCTGCCGAGGATGACCCGCGCAGCATGGCTTTCCTCACGCTGACAACCGTATCCATCGTTGCTCTGTCATTTTTCAACCGCGTCATGCTTGTCAATATGGGCGTTGAGTTTGAGACGATAGGCTGTATCCTGAATACTGGTGCACCCGTGTTTGGCTTATTAGCTTCCGTGGCCGCCCAGCTTGAAGTTGCCGCGGCGCTTACGGTTATAAACGACGGTTTTGTTATAGAGCTGCATCGCGCCGATACCCAAGCTATTATAGACACTGGGCGAGGTGACGAGGTAACGGTCATCTTTCAGGGAAACCTCGACGAGAGCGTCATCCTCGGCGGGCACTTTGCCAAACGCGGTCTGCTTCGGCCGGTGATAGACACCGGTCGACAGCTTGGTCAGGTATCCTTCTGCCAGCAGTTGCTGAAGATGCCGATCAACAGACGACGACCATTGGGCGAGTTCCTCCCGACAAGACTTTTCCGGACCGCAGATGCTTTTTGAATTCCTGTAACTTCGCCATGGGTTAGCTTGTGCACTCACTATAACGCCTATGGTCGTGCGTGCAATTTTTTCCAAATCTCATGCAAATTCGGACGCCGTTTCAGCGTCTAACTTTCGAAAATCATTTAACTATATAGGAGGCGATCTGGAACTAGCGGCACCTGGTCACGGAAATTAACGTTTGTTGCGAATTGTTTCGCAAATTCTTTTCACCTAATTCTGTCTTACGCAGCTCTGTTGGCACGGACCTATTCCTTTATAGAGAAATTAGACACATTCAGTGCTCGCTTTCTTGACTAACTGTGAATGTTTTCAAGCCATGACGAACCACGGAGTCCAACGAACCGTTTATTGTGACTGCTGCTATGTGTGAGATGAACATATACGGTGCTTAATCGATATTTCTTCTATTTATAATTCTGCGCAAGATTGTTTGAAATAGCTGAGACTTGGTATTTAGCCCCAGCTTAATGAAAGCCCGTTTGCGATGGGTCTTGACGGTCTCTTCGGAAATTTTGAGCTGCACGGCGATCTGGCGCGCGTCGTTGCCATTCAAATCAAGTAACAGAACTTCCTGTTCTCGGTTCGAGAGCGCGCCCCGAGACAGGCCGTCAAGCGCGCTTTGCAATATATTATCGTCACTGACATGGCTGAGTTGATGATGTTGCCAAAACCGGGTGTAGAGCGCACTGAGCGTTTGGTTTAGCCCTTTAAGCGTCGAAAGTTCATGTGCCTGAAACGCATTATAACCAGAGCGGTAAAGTGCAATCTGGACCGTTTGTAGGGGGGATAATTTTACGGCAATGGCAAGCTCGGAGCAGCGCTTGGGGAAGCCATGCGTTCGATACCCGATTTCTTCAGCGTCATCGATTTCAATTCCGGTATATTCGGCAAGGGGCTTTTTGACGGATTGGCTACGAGCCAATTGACCCATTGTGTACGTACCGCTCTCAATTCCGATCCGATGATGCTGGTAAAACGGGTTGAGACGATATGTTGTCCTCCGATAGCTATCGACGAACCTGCTGTCCACGAGATGGCCGATGTCGTCGTCCAGAATATAGACCAATTGATCGCCGGAATAGATGTACATTGCCGTAGCATCAGCCTGAACCAACCGGTTGAGTGCTCTCATCGCAAGGCGTGGATATTCTGGATTGTCGATCGCCGAGATCATTTCAGCGACTACAGAATCTTGGGTTTTGTTCGTTCCACTATGCTGCATTTTCATCATTGTATCTATGCTCATTGCCCGCCGACGATCTGTCCCCCCTAGGGGTGATACCGGCGCGAATTTTCGCAGTGTAACCGTTTGCCAGCAGTACTCAAGACTGTTGTAGGAAACGGGAGGTTCCAAACATGATGAAGCGTGCAATCCTACTCGCCAGTGTCATTTCGATATTCGCGGGTACAGCTTATGCAAGTGATTTGAACGTGGCATCTGTCACGGCAAATGTGCCATTTGAATTTGAGGATGCCTCCGGCAATCTCGTGGGCTTTGAGGTTGATCTGGTTAACCTTATTGGCGAACGCACTGGCAAGAAAATCAACTACACACAGATGCCATTCAACAGCATATTCGCGACGGTGCAGTCCGGCCGAGCTGATATTGCTATTGGCACCGTCACGATCACAGCTAAGCGTCTGGAATCTGTTGCATTCACGCAGCCATATTACGATGCTGACGCCTGTTTGACGACGAGTTCGAACGGCGATGTGAAAAGCCTCAAGGACTTGAGCGGAAAAGTTTTGGCTGTCGTAACCGGAACGACCGGTGAAATGTGGGCAACCGAAAACAAAGACAAGTACGGTATCACCGAAATCAATCGCTACGACGGTGTGAGCGAGCCTATGCTCGATATTGCCACCGGACGCGTGGCTGCTTTTGTGCATGATTGCCCAATTGACGCATATTACATAAAGGATAAGCCACAATACGCTATTGTTGACACCATTCCGACGAACGAACAGTTCGCTATCATGCTGGCGAAAGACAGTCCGCTGCTTCCTGAACTAAACGCTGTTATCAGCAAGTTGAAAGAGGACGGCGAGATCGCCCGCATTCATGAAAAATGGTTTGGTAATCCGCCGAGCAAAGATTCGAGCACAGTCGGCGTGCGTCCAATCCCAGGCAAATAATCGATTGTTGATCAGTGAGCTGCCGGCGGGTTCTCCGGCAGTTTCTCCTGACGAGTAAATCGTCATCCACTATTTAGATGTTTGGACCCGCCTATGGATTTCTACACGACGTTTCTGAACTTTGAGGTTCTAAAGAACGCTGCCCCGTTAATGTTGCAGGGCTTCGGGCTGACAGCACTACTCGGTATAACGAGCCTGATTGCTTCGATCATTCTCGGGCTCATTCTAGTACTGATAAGGATGTATGCGCCAACACCTATAAGAATCTTTGCGATTGCTTACATTGATGTCTTCAGGGCAATCCCACTGTTGGTTCTTCTCGTCCTGGTCTATTATGCGCTGCCATTTGTAGGGCTTCGTCTGTCAGCATTCTGGGCCGCGACCACAGCGATTTCACTGGTTGCATCTGCATATATGGCTGAAACTTTCCGGGCTGGTATTGAGGCAGTTCCCCGCGGGCAGTTTGAAGCAGCGCATGCTCTTGGCTTTTCGTGGCCGCGGCTGATGGTGGATATCATTCTACCTCAAGCAATGCGCCTTGTTGTGCCCCCGGCAACCGGTGTTGCAGTTGGTCTGATCAAAGATACGGCCCTTGCTTCAGTTGTCGCACTGCCAGATTTGCTGAAGCAGGCAACACAGGCGCAGGCATTTTACGCCAATCCCTCACCGCTTGTTGGCGCTGCTTTGCTATACCTGCTGATGCTCATCCCGTTGGTGCGTGTCGTCAGCATGTTGGAAAAGCGGCAGAAGAAACGTCGTTAGCGGTTGCTTGGGAGCAAAAATTATGAGTAACGAAAAACCGAACAAACAGAGCTCCGAGACACTGATCGAAATCTCTGCTTTGGAAAAATACTACGGTAAATTCCACGCATTGAAGAATGTTAACCTCTCCGTACGACGTGGTGAGGTGGTTGGAATTATCGGTTCATCCGGTTCCGGCAAATCGACGCTTATTCGATGCATTAATCTTCTTGAGACGTTCAGCTCAGGTTCAATCGTCGTTGATGGTGTTCCAGTTCGCGAAGGCAAAGAGCTTGTGAAAGTTCGTGCAGAAGTCGGTATGGTCTTCCAGCAGTTCAATCTATTTCCGCATATGACGGCGTTGCGCAATGTTGCTATTGCTCCGGTTCGAGTGCGCGGCTGCAGTTGGGCCGAGGCGGAAGAAAGAGCCCACCAGCTTTTGCAGCGTGTTGGCCTCGCAGAGCACGTTCATAAATTTCCGGATCAGCTTTCCGGCGGACAGCAGCAACGCGTCGCAATAGCACGTGCACTTGCTATGGAGCCGGAAGTGCTATTGTTTGATGAGCCGACATCGGCGCTCGACCCCGAGATGGTTGGGGAAGTCCTAGATGTGATTCAGAGTCTTGCGCGCACTGGTGTGACAATGCTCGTTGTGACCCATGAAATGTCATTTGCACGTCGTATCTCGGACCGTATCATCTTCATGGAAAAAGGCGAAATCATCGAGCAGAACGCACCCGATGCCTTTTTCGATAATCCGCAAACCGAGCGTGCGCGGTTTTTCCTGAATTCAATTGTCCATGCCTGAGTGCTTTCCGTCCTGATACAAGAAAGGACAACTAATGTTGCAGAAACAAATGTTACCGACACAATCGCGCGATGCAGTTCGCTCTCTGTCCAGCTCGCAAATCAGAGAAGTGGCCAATAGTGCCATGGGCCGCAAGGATGTGCTTCCATTCTGGTTCGGTGAAACCGACCAGCCAACGGCGGCGTTCATCCGGGACGCGGCAGCAAAGTCGCTTTCAGCAGGCGAAACATTCTACGCCCAAAATCTCGGCCGCCCGTATTTGCGTAAGGCTATCGCCGAGTACATGTCCGATCTACATGGGCGCGTCGTTGAGACTGATCGCATCAGCGTGGTTGGCTCCGGCGTCACGGGTCTTGGAGTCGTATCGCAACTGATGCTTTCTCCGGGCGATCGGGTAGTTGCTATCACCCCGCTTTGGCCGAATATCACCGAAATTCCTCGCATTGCAGGTGCCTATGTCGAGCGTGTTTCACTTGATGTGAAGGACGGGAAATGGTCGCTTGATCTTGATCGGCTGCTGTGTGCACTGACATCTGAGACAAAAATGCTGATCGTGAATTCGCCGAATAACCCGACCGGGTGGACGATCTCCGATGAGCAGATTGATGCAATCGCTACGCATTGTAGAAGGCTTGGAATCTGGGTAGTTGCCGATGAAGTTTACGAACGTTTGATCTACGACCCTGTGGCTCGGTCGGCGCCCAGCTTTCTACGTCATATGAACGCGGATGAACGGCTTATCTCTGTCAATAGTTTCTCCAAAGCCTGGTCTATGACCGGTTGGCGCGCCGGTTGGATAACGGCTCCTGTCACGATGGCCGACGATCTTGCAAAGCTGATCGAATATAACTTCTCCTGTGTTTTTGAACCGATACAACGAGCCGCGACGGTTGCGCTTCAGCAAGGTGAGGCAGAGATTGCAAATCTGCGTTCCCGGTTGGCGCGAACCCGCAATCTGCTGGTATCGGGTTTGCTTGATATACCCGGTGTCGACGTCCCCGAAGCTGGCGGAGCCATGTATGTCTTTTTCCGAATTGCGGGACATTCGGATTCTGTTGAAACAGCCAAACGCCTCGTTTCCCACGCAGGACTTGGACTAGCACCAGGGTCTGCATTTGGGCCGGAGGGCAATGGGTGGCTGCGCTGGTGTCATGCAGTTTCGGATGAAGCTTGCTTGATGGACGGTGTCAGTCGACTTGCAAAATTTCTCCAACGCTAAGCGTGATTGTGGCCTGACAAGATGGCGCTTCTCGACGTATTTTTTTCAAAGGGTTTAGCTGCAGGAAAGCTCTATGTCTCTTCAGGACTTTTTTAAAAACGGAACCTTTGTAGGGCGGGTCTGGCGTGAGGATGTTGAGGGACCAGCTGTTGTGGCGATACGCAACGGTAAGGTTGTAGATATCACCAGCACTGTTGTACCAACAATGCGTGATCTTCTCGAAATGGGCGATCCGGCAGCCTATGTCGCTCACTCGGTTGGTGAGCCCATTGCGGATATAACAGACCTGCTCAATTGCGGGTCTGATGGACGGATCCACTTGCTGGCCCCAATTGACCTTCAATCGGTGAAAGCTTGTGGGGTTACATTCGCCCGTTCGATGATTGAGCGTGTGATTGAAGAACGTGCCGCCGGTAATCCCAAATTGGCGTCGCGTATCCGTGGTCGCATTGCCTCGGTTATTGGCGAAAGCTTGCGCGATCTAAAAGCCGGTTCTGCAGCGGCAGAGCAGGTCAAGGCGGCATTGATTGAAGAAGGTTTGTGGTCACAATACCTCGAAGTCGGCATTGGGCCGGATGCGGAAGTGTTCTCTAAAGCACAGGTCCTATCGTCTGTCGGACATGGTGCTGATGTCGGGTTGCATCCTGCTTCCAAGTGGAACAATCCTGAACCTGAAGTTGTGCTGGCGGTAAACAGTCAGGGGCGAATTGTCGGGGCGACGTTGGGCAATGACGTCAACCTGCGCGACATAGAGGGACGGTCAGCGCTTCTTCTGGGCAAGGCGAAAGACAATAATGCTTCGTGTTCGATAGGTCCACTGCTGCGGCTGTTTGATGAAACTTACGATCTCGATGATGTGCGTGCTGCCGAGTTGACACTGACCGTTGAAGGCGACGATGGCTTTTTACTTCGCGGGCATAGCTCAATGAAAGAGATCAGCCGCGATCCGGTTGATCTGGTCTTACAAACAATTGGTGCGCATCATCAATATCCGGATGGTCTGGTTTTGTTTATGGGAACTCTGTTCGCGCCAACAGAAGATCGAGGTGAAGTTGGGCAGGGCTTTACACATCATGTTGGTGACATTGTATCGATTTCCAACGAGCACTTGGGCACGTTGAGAAACCGGGTAAAACTATCAACAGACTGTCCTCCATGGGCGTTTGGTGCGTCCCATCTCATGCGCAATCTGGCTGGAAGAGGATTACTCTGACGCACCAGTCTTACCGATGGGAATGAGCTGGAAAGAGCATCACGCAAACTATGCCAATAAGGGTGTTAAACGCTTGGCTCAATCAATCTAAGGGAGAGAAAAAAGATGAAATTTGTCAGATTTGGAGGCGTTGGTGCTGAAAAGCCGGGTGTTGTGGATGAAAATGGCTCCATTCGCGATCTTTCATCTATTCTAGGTGATATCTCCGGCAAAGAACTTACAACGATCAAATCGAAGCTTGCAGGAATCGAGATCGAGAACCTGCCTCTTGCACCTGAGGGTGCGCGACTGGGATCATGCATCACCGGCGTTGGAAATTTCATTGCTGTTGGCCTGAATTACGCTGACCATGCAGCAGAAAGTGGAATGCCGATACCCACTGAGCCTGTTTTGTTCAACAAGGCACCTTCATGCATTACTGGCCCGAATGATACCGTGCTTATTCCGCGTGGATCGCAAAAGACAGACTGGGAAGTCGAACTTGCAATCGTTATCGGCAAAACTGCATCCTATGTCACCGAGGATGAAGCAGCAGAATATATTGCCGGCTATTGTGTTTGTAATGATGTTTCGGAGCGGTCGTACCAGCTAGAGCGTGGCGGAACCTGGACGAAAGGTAAAGGATGTCCAACCTTCGGTCCGTTAGGACCGTGGCTTGTTACACCTGATGAGATTGCAGACATTAATGCCCTTGCAATGACGCTCGACGTCAATGGTGAGCGTGTTCAAAACGGTTCAACTGGTACGATGATTTTCAAAGTTCCCTTCATCGTCTCCTATATTTCGCAATTCATGAAGCTGGAGCCGGGTGATGTGATTACGACGGGCACTCCCCCCGGCGTTGGAATGGGTATGAAACCACCACGCTATCTTCAGCCGGGCGATATAATGCGTGTTGAGATCGAGGGATTGGGCGTGCAGAATCAGGTCACAGCTGCAGCCTGAATTTACTGTTATACGCAGGGGGATAGAGATGAATCGGATCGATATGAATGGGAAGCGCGTCATCATAACGGGTGGCGCGCAAGGGATCGGTTTTGCAATCGCTGAGCGTTTGGTAAAATCAGGTGCTGTTGTTGCGATCTGGGATCTGAATGCCGGCGAGGCAGAAAGAGCGGCCAAAAGGCTCTCTGCTGAATGTATCGCTTTTGGCGTCGACGTTGCAGACGGGACCAGCGTGGAGAATGCCACAACGCAAACCATTGCAGTGCTTTCAACTGTTGATGGCCTGGTCAATAGTGCCGGTATCACCGGCCCAGTCAAGCTGCTCGTCGACTATGATCAGAACGAATGGAACAAAGTGTTAGCTGTCAATCTAACTGGCACATTTAACTGTTGCCGTGCAATTGTTCCACTGATGGCTGCGAATAATTACGGGCGTATCGTCAATATAGCGTCTGTCGCTGGTAAAGAGGGAAACCCTAATCTCGCTGCCTATAGTGCGGCAAAAGCTGGTGTGATTGGCCTAACGAAATCGCTCGGTAAAGAGCTGGCAAAAACTGGCATTGCAGTCAATTGCATCACGCCAACCACTGCAAAAACACCAATCCTCGACGGTCTTACACCAGAGTTTATTGAATACATGCGCGTGCGCATACCGCGGGACCGATTTGTTGAGCTGAACGAAGTCGCCTCCATGGTTGCATGGATGTTGTCGGAAGAAAATTCTTACACCACAGCCGCAACATTTGATCTTAGTGGTGGCAGAACCACCTATTGAGACAATTCGTTTTCAGGTAGAACACTGACGGAGACCTTGACGTGTCTAACAATCTCGACGGAAAGATCGTTCTCATTACCGCATCGGCACAAGGCATAGGACATGCAAGTGCCCGCGCTTTCGCAGCAGCCGGTGCAACGGTATATGCGACCGATGTCAATATTGATGCACTGAAGAATTTTGAAGACGCTGGGCGCATCATCACCAGAAAGCTTGATGTACTCAATGAGGCGGCGGTCGTTTCATTGGTAAACGAGATCGGCATAGTGGATGTGTTGTTTAACTGTGCGGGCTGTGTTCATGGCGGTTCTATTTTAGATATGCGTGATGAAGAGCTTGATTTGGCAATTGATCTCAACATTCGGTCAATGATCCGTACCATTCGAGCTGTCCTGCCGGGTATGCTCGCGCGTCAAGACGGTGCGATCATCAATATGTCGTCTGTCGCCTCAAGCGTCAAAGGCGTTCCTAACCGCTTTGCCTATGGTTTGACAAAAGCGGGTGTCATAGGGCTGACAAAATCAGTGGCCGCAGATTATGTTTCAGCGGGTATCCGTTGTAATGCTATATGCCCCGGCACAGTAGATAGTCCGTCCTTGCAACAACGGCTTCGGGATCACGGCGACTATGAAAAGGCACGGTCTGCGTTTATCGCGAGACAGCCAATTGGACGAATTGGGCAGCCGAAAGAAATCGCTGATTTGGCTGTTTATCTCGCCGGTGCGACCTACACCACCGGACAAGCCTATAACATTGATGGTGGCTGGACGATTTGACAGGAAACTACGCGGAGAATATCTGCCTTCCGTTATACAAAAATAGATCAATCGATAGCGCTCTGATAACACATTTCTGGCAAGATAGCTTCCTGCACCGCGTTGGTGATCGGATGGTACTCAATGGCATTCTGTCGCGCTTCCGCACCGGGTCCTCATGGTTAGAAACCCCTGAGCGCTATGGTGTTACAACGACCTGCTGCAAATGGTCTATTCGATGGGGTCGTGCCGTGGATCTGGCGTCTTTTGTGTCAAGTCCTTAGCGACAGCTCTGATCCGTTTCCCTGGGCTGAACCTGCTGCAGTTGGTGCAACTTCTTAACGTTGGACTAAATTCACTTCGTCTGAAATCTGAACCGCTTCAGCGAATGCGCAAGGCCATGCTTGTGCTGACGCAACGCGTGTTTTCCCCGACGTCTCGTCTCCTCGCGGCCGCTACGCTGCAAAACACGCTCAACCAAACCTTGGCGCATCCGCTTTAACAGCTGTTCGACCGATCTCTTACGAAGGGAATAGTCCCTTCGGTTAAGGAGTAAGACAATGTCTGCAATCGGTTACGTCACCTACAAAGAAAACGGCACCTACGAAGGTTTCTTGCGCACTCTAACCATCGACGCTCCCATCAAGCTGGTGCCCATCACAAAGACCAGCGAGAAATCGCCGGACTATCGTATCCTGTCAAACCGCGCCGAAGTAGGTGCTGCCTGGATCCGAACAGTCAAATCCACAGGTAACACCTATATCGCGCTGATGATCGATACACCTGAGCTCGCCCGCCGCATCCACGCCAATCTCGGACCGACGTCAGGCCAGGATGATCCCAATACCTTCACCATTATCTGGAACCGTCCGGGAACGATACGCTAACCGCTTGAGCCCGCCGAAAGGCGGGCTAGCATCTTTCGACAGGCGAAGATAAATATAAAATTCAAGGTCGTGCGCGCAGCAGCACGCATTATCACCGCACTACTGATTGACCGGAGCCAATGGGCCGATAGGAGGTCTTTGATCGGAGTCTTTCGCTGGCGTGTGTTTGGCATTCGCTATCAGATTGAATTTTGTAGCTGCCAATTCATATTGAGCAGCCTTTCTGAACAAAGCCCCCAACAATTTGCCATTTGATTTTGGACGTGTTCCTATTCAATCTGGGTCAGTTTTATTGATTACTTTATGCAATTTTCAATCAGATTTAATGGAGAGAATTACGGACACAAAAAACGGACGCGGAGGCAGTTTCTTCGGAATTGGGGCTGATGGACTCCAATCCCGTCGGTATCTCCACACGGCAGAGCAATATTTGCTCCTTTCTCTGCAACAATGCCGGCCTCTAGCGCTTCTGCGCCGGATTTTTGTGCCTTTCTCAGAAAGGGCAACATGACGAGTACAACCTTATGCTTGCGCATAGAGTTCATGCAGAAGCAAGTGGTGGAGCTATGTAAGCGCGCTGAGACTATTGAACAGGTAAACGAGGTCTTCAAAATCGCGAGCGAGCTGATTGAGCTCACCAATCGGTTCGACCCAATGAGCTTTGCGCTTTATGAAATGGTGCTCGAGCGACGAACCGAGTTGCAGAAACAGCAACGTCGGGTGGAAGCGGCCTCTGGCAAGCATAATCCTCAGCGTGTCGCACGTAAGCGAATTCTCGCTGCTGCAGGCGCGTTGCCACCGCACATCAGTTGTATTTTTACTGAAGGTGAACAAGCCGTACTCTACATCATAGTCTCCGATATCCAGAAGACCGGTAAATGCTGCCGCACCAACAAGGAAATCGGTGATCTCGCAGGCGTAGGGCTCACAACTGCCCGCAATGCATTGCGGAGAGCTCGAACGCATGGACTGATCACCATCGAGCACCGAGAGCAAGGGCGAGGCAAAAACCTCTCCAATATTATACGGTTGGTCTGCACTGGCTAGAAAAGTTGATTAGAGAAATTCAGGCCAAAACTGGGTCCTGATTAGCGTTCTAAGGGCGCTAGAAAAGCGACGCCCTTAGAGACTTTTGTTACACAAAACACAGCAGAGGCTTTATTCATTTCCATGGCACTCGTTCTGCCGCAAATTTAATGCGTGCTTATTACAAGTCTTGTTACTTCTGAAAACTCTCCGCAATTATTTGATGTGAGAGCTGGAGATAAAATTGGCAACCGCAGTTAGGTCGGCTTTTTGCCGTTGCAAATGTGCTTGAACGCAAGAGTAAGCAGGACTGCCAGAGATTGCTGGCAATGAGTTCAGGTTTTCTGGAATGGAAGCGGCTATGCTATCGGGCTTCAGCGCTTAAAATAAAATGCTGGGCACGATAGCGTGGCGGCAGGCGACCGGCATCACACGATACCCATTAATCTTTAGCCTATCGTCTACGAGCAAGGCTTTCTTGCCATTTTCATAGCGAGATCAAAGAAGGTTCTTCAGTGTCGTGAGTTCCTCGTTTCAATCGGATTTTTAAGGGCTTAGGGCATCCGCCCTCAGCGCGCTTCGGATTGGTTTCCGCCCAGCTTCGCTCGCTTTGCTCTCTGCAGCTGGTTCCCCGCGAAACCACCCCTCCGCTTGCACACCCGCTGTTCGCCACGAGGCAAGAGGTACAGCAGCGCGATGCTGCTGACCCCTTTAGGGGACAGAACTTAAAAGCGGAGAAAGCCTATGACTATCTGCACTGATACAGCCCGTTTCGACAATGACCGCGCGATGCGTGAGGACGAAATGTTTAAAACTGCACCGTCTATTTTTGCCCTCACTGCCCATGAAAGCCGCTCACACCGCTTTCAGCCAATCCCGACAATCGAAATCCTGCGTGCGCTCACCAAAGAGGGTTTTGTGCCGGTCGGAGCAAAGCAATCGCGCAGTCGGATTGAAGGCAAAGCCGAGTTTACCAAACACCTCATTCGCCTGCGCCGTATCGATGACGGTAATAGCTACAGCGTCGGTGACAATATCTGTGAAATCCTTCTCAAGAACGCCAATGACGGAACAAGCGCTTATGAATTGATGGCAGGGCTGTTTCGCATTCGCTGCATGAATTCACTTGTGGCCCAAGTGGGCACAATTGAAGCGATCAAGGTTCGCCATTCAGGCGATGTGACGGGCAAGGTGATAGAGGGCACATATAGCGTATTAAATGAAGCCGAAAAGGTTCTCGCCGCCCCGCAGGACTGGTCAGCTATTCATTTGAACCGAGATGAGCAGGCGATCTTTGCCGACGCCGCCCACATGCTGCGTTTTGGCAATGCAGAGGGCGTAAGCCATACACCCATCAAACCCGCTCAACTTCTCATCCCGCGTCGCCATGATGACAAGGCAAACGATCTGTGGACGGTTTTTAACACTGTGCAAGAAAACTGCATAAAGGGCGGATTACGTGGCATTAGCCGTGACGCATGCGGCCGCCCGCGCCGTGTTAAATCCCGCGCCGTCAATGGCATTGACCAGGATATCAGGCTGAATAAAGCGCTGTGGGCGCTTTCGGAGAAAATGGCCGAACTCAAAGCCTGAATCATAGTGGCTGGAGCAATCCTCCATTGTGGTTCCTTTAATCGCAAGCGCATTTCTACGTTCAATACGTGTGAGGCGAGGGGGCGCATTTCATCATGAATATTGAATTATACGCTTGACGTATAACGTTTAACGTGGTAGGAATAATGTATGATTAAGTCATGGGCGAACGCAGCAACGGAACGTCTGGCACAAACCGGCAAAAGCAAATTTACAGGCCTGGATGTTGATCTTGCATTGAAAAACTATCAGCCTTGCATGCGGCCAGCGCCTTGAGTGATCTTAGTCCTTTGAAGTCGTTGAACCTTCATCCATTGAAGGGCAACCGAAAAGGGCAGTGGGCTATGAATATCAATGGCCCTTGGCGCATATGCTTCCGGTTTAAGGACGGCCATGCGTTTGATGTTGAAATTATTGATTATCATTGAGAGGGTCGGAAAATGCTCGTTGTACATCCCGGACGCATCTTAAAGAGAGAACTGGAAACGCGGGAAATGTCGGCCAATAAGCTTGCACTGGCTTTGCGCCTCCCATCCAGCCGCATTATTGATATTCTCAATGGCAAGCGCGGGATTTCGCCGGAAACAGCTTTGCGGCTGGCGCGTTATTTTGGAAACAGCGCGCAATTCTGGCTCAATCTGCAAACCGCTTATGAGCTTTCCATTGCCGAGCGTGACATAGGCGAACGGGTGGCCGCCGAGGTCATACCGGCACAAGCGGCTTAAGCCTATCGTCCGAGCAAATGGGGTGCACTCCACCTTGTCATTGACCCTTTCTTAGGGCATTTCAATAAGCGTTGTGATATGCGGTCAACAAGTAACCGTTACATTGATTTCAAGTAACTCCATTCTGGGTCTTCAAAATCAGCGTCACGCGATTGCCGTCGCTGCAATCACCTTGCAGAATGCTTTGAAGGCTAGTCAAAAACAGGTTGTTGAGCCCCGGACCGCTGACAAACGCGCCGGGGCTTGTTTTATTTCAGTAACGCTCGAGCCGTGTATCAGCTTGCCTGTCGATTTCGAAGTGGAAGCCCAAAACGCGATGTTCGACGGCCCTCTTGACGAGAAATCTTAATCCAAAGAAAGCAACGCTAAGCCCAATAACGCCGCCAACGACACCTGTGATGATCTTTATGTTGTCCAAGTGGACGCCGGACATACCCATGATAAAGCCGAGAAGGGCGCCAGAACATGCCCCCAGAATTGGCCCTAGAAGCGATAAAAGAAGCCATCTCCAATAAATCCACCAGGTCAGTTTAGTAATACGCTTCTCGAAACCAATGTTGATACTCATTCGCTTTAACCTCCTCCGGAGATGTGGGTGCCCGTACCACACAGTTCGGTTATACAGGTAATTGCCTTTGTTTTGCCGCTGAGTACTTGCGGTTCAACGATACGTTGAAAACGCTTAGAACGGTTTCAAAAATTCCACCTCGTGGACCAGCAAGAGGTGCGACTAGTTTCAGAATATCCGCATACCAAACCACATGCCAAAGAGGGCTGCGATTAACATTGAAAGCCCGTAGATCAGCCATTGGATCGTCCTGATCTGGTTGAAAAAACTCGAGCGGAATTGTTCAAGTTCACGCTGAAGCGTGATTGCTTCAGTTCGAACTTTTGCGGCGGCGTTCTCACCGATCAGTTCGGCGGTTTGTCGGATTGCGTTAACGGCTTGCTCTCGAACAGCTTCGACCGCTTTTGTGATGATGACGCTTGCAGCTTCTTTGGATAACTCGCTGTGGCGTTCAATCGTGACTGCGAGTGTTTTCTGGCGGTCGATCTGATCTGCAATGAGGATATCGGTGTAATGCCTTATGATCTTTTCATTGATCGAGACAGATATCAGGATCGGATCGTCTTTTCCGAGGAGTGTGCCGTTTCTCAGGGCGACGTCACGGGCTATTTCATTGATATCGAGCATGGATTTCACATCAAAAGCTGCAATTGATTGAAGGTATGGGTTTTCACTCGGTGCAGTCGTGATTTCGACATGAGGCTGAATTCTTCTGACATACGAACCTCCTCAAATGTCAGTCGCCTTTCGAGCATGTGCTCGATATCCCATCCGAATGTCTCGCTCGACTGTCGTGGAAGGTGAACCAGCCCGGTAATGCGATGCTTATGGCGCAGATAAGTTTTCATCTGTTCAAAGGGCTTGCCATCGGCTTCAATCTCGCCAAAAAATTCATTGAGCCATACAATGACAGAGGTCTCATCAGGCATTGACGTCATGATGGAGTCGAGCCCTGCAAGAGTGTCGACCAATGACTGTCTTCCGGCGATGACGGTATGGACCACGACTTCCTTTCCGGATTCAGTGAGCATATTGATCACATCGTTTTCCAGCAGATAATAGGTCAGAGGCACGAAGGAAGAAGCGCCATTGTCGATGACGAAATTGCTATCGGTTGAGAGTATCTGCTCAACGAGGCTGTCAAACATGCGGGAATTTATTCTAGATTTCTCGATCAACTCGATGCGTTGGACGCTTAAGCCTCTGTAGCCTGCAAGGGTGCTGTTAACCGGATCGGTATCAATCGCTACGCAGGAGCGTTCACGTTCCCGATAAAACTGGGTGATCAGGGATGAAACGTAGCTTTTGCCGATGCCGCCTTTGCCCTGAAGAGTGAAGTGAATCTGGTTCATGAAATTCCTTAAATCAAATCGTCGCGCTTTTTGGCGCTGTCTGGATCGTGCTCAAATACCGGCTTGCGGTCGGGGAGCCGATGCAAGGGCTCGGGGGAGTGGTCCGCAAGAGTATTCGAAACATCTGTCGGTTCAACAAGGGGCCGCGTAGCTGCTTCGACGCGTTTTAATGATGGCCTTTTGAGCGTGAGGTATTTTCGGACATGATGTGTGAAAACCGGATAGCTCATTGAGCTTAGGCCGGTGATCTCTTCAAATATCGATCGCAGTGTGTGCCCTTCGCGGATCATTTCCTCGATTGTCGTGAGATGAGCGATCACCGTTACCCGATGAGCACCGCGTTTTCCGGGTGGTTTGTTTTTGCCTGTCATCAATGCTTCAATCAAAACTCGATAAAATCTTGCCGCGTATAATGTTGATCTATGCTTGAAATAAAGCAACGGCAGGCTATTGCACCCAATTTAGGGTTCTCAGATTCCACTTCCCTAATAATGTGAGCGTAATCAATAAATAATGAGCGCGCAGTCATTCGAAATGAGCAGCATTGAGCGGTATTGATTACAATTAAGTATCTGTAAGTACGGGTAAAAATGACTTGATTACAATTGATTTTAATTAATCATGATTGGTGTGAGAGATGGCAAGATGTGTGTTTGTAGCTACAACGGTAAACCGCTTTGCATCAAACACCTCAGCTTACTCGCCTTCGGCTCGAAGCAGATCTTGCTCTGCGAGGCAGACGATTGCTGCCGCAATTGGCCATAGCATAAGGGAAATGAAAGCGATGAAGTCCACAAAGGCGAGCACGGACATTCGCAACCGGACGATACGGCTGCGCGTCTCAAAAACTGAAGAGGATGAGATAAAGGAACGCGCCGAGTTGAGTGGCCTTACGCTATCTGCGTTCATCCGGTCTGTTGCGTTGAATGTTCCAATCCTATCGGCCGTCGACTTGGCAGCGGCGGATCGACTTGAACGTATTAACGCCGATCTTGGCCGTGTTGCGGGCTTGCTTAAATTGTGGCTCGCAACCAAGCGAGGGGAGGGGGCAGCGGCCTCGGACGTCGATGCTTTAATGCATGATTTTCGATCGCTCAAAATGCAAATGAAACATCAGATCGACAGCCTGACCCCATGATTGCCAAACGCGTGCTGTCTGAGAAAAAAACATCAACGGCAGCCGGTTTGGTTCGCTACATCATTGATGCAAAAGGTGGTGTTGATCCGCGCAGTTGGAAAGAGACCGCCGATTACATTTTCGTCGGTGCGTTGGAAACAAATGAACGTGGTGAAAAAGTTGGCGGCGTGCGCGTAACCAACTGCGTGAGCGATGATCCGGCGAGAGCCACTTTGGCAATTCAGCGCACACAACTTCGCAATAGTCGCTCAAAAGCGGACAAGACGTACCATCTGGTATTTTCATTTCCGCCTGGCGAGCAGCCATCCCTTAAAGTGTTGAACGCGATTGAAGACGAGCTATGCGCTGCAATTGGTTATGCGGACCATCAGCGGATTTCGGCAGTGCACATCGACAAGGAGCATCTTCACGTCCATGTCGCGATCAACAAGGTGCATCCGACTGGGTTCCAGAACATTGAACCCTTTTACGATAAGCGGCGTTTGATGAAGGCCTGCGAACGACTGGAAATTCAGTACGGGCTTGAACGCACCAGTCATGGATTGGAACAGGATAGATCGTACGACCCTGGTGACGCGCAAGGCCCTGAGCACCAATCTGAGCCAGAGCAGCGCACAGACGTACGGGGCGGTCGGTTCCGGCGATATTTGTCTCAGTGCTACAATATCGAGACTGGATCGCGACCAGAGGGGCCAGGAAGCCAATTGAAGGGCATTGAACATCAAAGCATGCAAGAGACTCTTGCAGGGTACATTGCAAGGGAAATCGGCGGCGATCTGCACAAGGCACGAAGCTGGTCGGAGCTGCACTTGATTGCGGCCGAGCATGGATTGACGATCAAACTGCGCGGTGCCGGTCTTGTCATGGGGGACAAGACGCTTGATTTGTGGACCAAAGCAAGTTCCGCTGACCGCGCCTTTTCTTTGGCCAGTCTCATAAAGAAACTTGGGCCTTTTGAGCAATTGGAACATCATTCTGAGCAGTTGTCGGGCGTGAAGATGAAATCGCGCTACCAGCCGCGACCTTTGAGCAGGGTTCCGTCATCTGCGGCACTCTTTGCGCAGTATCAGCGTGAGCGGCGCTTACGTACAGAAAGACGTAGCCAGGGCTTTACTGCCATCCGTCTAGAGAATGCGCAGTTCAAAGAAGGCTTGAAGCAGTGGACTGTTAAGCAGCGCATGATTTTGAACATTACGACCCGTGGTTTGTCGAAGAAACTCGCGCAGGCGATGATCAGGCATCAGATCGATGCCGCGCGCCAGTCCAATCGAGCGTCTATTGCCATAAGGCGCGAGAATCTCTTCAAAGAAACAACAATGCCATCATGGGCTGATTGGTTGCTTGAGCAAGCCCGGCGGGGAGGCGCAGACGCCCTTGCCATTTTACGCGAACGACAATCTCGCCAGATCCAGAATGCTGATATCTTATCTGGCAATCCTTCTGAAACAGCCCAACAACTTGTCTGCATGGATCTGAAACCGCGCATTGATAGCCGCGGCAACGTCACTTACCGAGCAATTGACGGAGGCGTGATTGTTGATCGAGGAGAACGCATTCACGCCAAAAGCAATTCTGCCGCCACAGCCTTAATGGCACTGGAGATTGCGTCAAAGAAGTTTGATGCTCAGGCCTTAATTGTCGAAGGCTCGGAGCTGTTCAGGCGAGACGTTGCTGAACTGGCAGGCCGTTATGAATATGATGTGCACTTCGATGACCCGACAATGGAAAAAATCAGACTGGCTTCTCGGGCTCAGAATAAAGCAGGATCCTCAACGACACCTGATCACCTACCACGGCAGCCAAAAGCGGAATCTGAACAAGCGCCAGCACGGGCAGTCGATGCCATTACAGCCTTCATCGAGAAACGAAATGCTGATCGATTGCGGATTGGCAGCATTGCTTTTCATAGGCTCTGGACCCCGGACGATGCGGGCCCGGTTATCTACCAAGGGCGCAGAGAGATGAGTGACGGTAGCGAAGTCGTGTTGTTGGGTCTGGGAAATGAGGTTTTGGTAAAGCCTTCTTCAAGTCGCGTGATCGCAAAAGCCTCACATTGGAGGCGCGGACAGCGCGTTGAAGTTGATGGTAGGGGACGGTTTGTGAATTTGGCACAGGGGAGAGGTGGCGAGATAGTTTAGAGAACGAACTATCGCTTTTTATAGGAGTTATCTTCTACCCACTATTAGTAGTTATATCAAAGCAATCTGCTTTATGAGTATGTTTCATCCTGGATGACGTTCAGCGTTATAACGATAGAGGGGAAGAACTTACATATATCTTTTCTACCATTGTGGATCTCATTGAATGTCTTTTTAATTCCTTTGAATTTCAGCCGATTTTAGCGTGCAAACTAGGGCCAGCACAGTTGGAGGACGACATACCAGGATCTGTTTTCCAAGCGTAGGGAGAAGCTTTGTTGAGCCCATTCCTCCACGTCTTGTCTTTAAGATTTTGACATTTGCCTTGAGATGTTTGTCCAAAGCCGACGCCGACGAGCGCGCCTTGGGCTTTTCGCTTTGATTATGGATAAGATTGATGATTTTTCGAAAACTCCCCCCATGGGCGAGCTGGTTGGGCGGCTTCGCGTTTTTTTCTGCCTATTTGACCGGTGTAAATGCGCTTTGTACGCAGTTTATCGCTGCAACGCTGAAGTATCCATCGGGTTTTGGCAAGCCGATCGCTGGGCACCTCTATCCGCCTTATGCCTGGTGGCTCTGGCTATTTCCCTATTATCGCTATGCGCCGCTCACATTTAACTATTGTTTTCTGATTTTCTCAGCCGCAATTACCATTGGTCTGATCGCTTTCGTGCTGTGGTTCGGTTTCTCAAAACGCAGTTCCACGGGACATGCGGATGTGCACGGCACTGCACATTTTGCGACTGCAGACGAGATCAAGCAGAGTGGCCTTTTACCGGTTCCTGGTCAGCCAGGGAGAGGTGTCTATTGCGGCGCATATGACGATCTGCGCAGTGGCTCTACCATTTACCTCAGACATGATGGACCTGAACATTTATGTGCCTTAGCACCTACGCGGTCTGGCAAGGGCATTGGTCTGGTCATTCCGACGCTGTTAAGCTGGCCGCATAGTCTCTTCGTGCTTGATCGCAAGGGCGAAAACTATGCCATAACAGCAGGCTGGCGCCAGAAGCATGCTAACAATGTCATTCTTCGCTTTGATCCAGCAGAACCTGAAATTGGCTGTTCCTGGAACCCGCTTTCAGAAATTCGTTTCGGCACCCGGTATCAGGTGAGTGACGCGCAGAATATAGCGCTGATGGTTATCGATGATGACGGTAAAGGCATTGCAGGCGATCATTTTCGCAGTGCAGCTTATGAACTTCTGGTCGGTCTCATTCTTCATGCCCTTTATAAGGCAAATCATATTGGCCGTATCCCTGGCCTTTATGACTGCGCGCATATGCTGACCGGCGTGGGGGATTTTGCAGTACACGAACAAGGCGCAGATATGTCGGATGAAAGCGATGGTGATCCGCGCGCTTTGTCTGGCTTATTTAACGAAATGCGGGATATTGATCTCGTTCGTACGGTAGGTTCAACCGAGGAAGCGCGTATTGCTGCCGATGAAGCGCAGCGTTCCATTCAGGGTGTTGGTCGCCGCATGGGGCAGACACCGGCCCGTGAACTTGGAAGCATTATCTCCACGGCCAATAATGCGCTTTCTCTCTATCGCGATCCGATCGTTGGCGAGAACACCACTCGTTCTGATTTCAAAGTGTCTGATCTGATGAACCATGAGCGCCCTGTATCGCTTTATTTCATCACCACCCCACGCAATGCGGACCGGATGCGGCCACTCGCCAGGCTGCTCCTGACACAAATTGTTCTTAGCCTTGCTGACAGAATGGAGTTTTCGGAGGGGCGATCAAAGGCGATGCACAAGCATCGTTTGTTGCTGATGCTTGATGAATTTCCAACCTTGGGCAAGCTGGAAGTCTTTGAAAGTGCGCTCGCTTATATCGCCGGTTACGGCATGAAAGCTTATATTATCACACAAGACGTGCAGCAGCTTTACAAGGGCTACTCCAACTACGAGAGCATCATATCCAATTGTCATGTGCGTGTGGCTTACGCTCCCAACAAGGTCGAAACGGCTGAATGGATGAGCAGGATGACCGGTCAAATGACGGTCGTCAAAGAGCAAATTTCGACCTCGGGCAAGCGGTTTGGAATGGTACTCGACCAGGTTTCCCGCAGCTACCAGGAGCATCAACGCCCCTTGATGACGCCAGATGAGATCATGCGATTGCCTGGGCCTCGCAAGGACGCCAGTGGCGATATTCTTGAAGCAGGTGAAATGTTGATCTTTGTTGCCGGTCAGCCACCGATTAGGGGACGCCAGATCCTTTATTTTATGGACCCGGTCTTCTCGGAACGTTCAAAAACGCCACCGCCTGCAAAATCGGATGTCATTCGCAAAAAGGTTGGCAGCGCATGAATAAACGTATGATCGGCATCACGGCAGTTTTGCTGAGTGGCAGTCTGTGGAGTGGTGCATTGCTCGGCTATTATGCTGGCTATCGTCTTAATCTCACTAATTCGGCACCGCGTGGACTTTGGCGGATGACACCTCATCAGCCAAAGCGACGTCTTGAACGCGGAGACTTTATCGAGCTTTGCGCACCTGATCAGCCATTGATCCGGGTTATGGAAGAGCGCGGTCATATCGAGGCAGGCTCTTGTCCCGGCACACATGCGATCCCGTTCTTAAAAGCTGTTGCTGCAGTCGCGGGCGACATCGTTGTTATCCGGCATGGTGAAGATGCGAATATTAATGGTCAAAAGTTGCAGAATACGGTCGCTATGAAGTCCGTTCCAGCATGGCCAGATGGCACTTACAGGGTTGCTCCGGGCACGGTCTGGGTGCTCTCAGCTTACAGTGAAGGCAGTTTCGATAGTCGTTATTTTGGGCCAGTGCCACTCGAACGCGTTCATGGGACGGTTTGCCCGGTTTTGGTTGTTGGCGATGTTAGAGCAATGACGCCATGGAGGCAGGCATGATCGGCGCCGATTTCCTAATAGCCTGTGCACCAAATATTGCGCCTGAAACCCTACAGCAAATTATTCAAGTTGAGAGCAAGGGCGATCCGCTTGCCATTCATGTGAATAAGGCAGGTCCGACCTCGCGTCCCACGGACAAGGCCCATGCAGCAGCACTTGCTATTAGCTATACCGCCCAAGGCTATTCGGTGGATCTTGGACTGATGCAGGTCAACAATCGCAACTTGGAGAAGCTTGGCTATACCATCGCGGATATGTTTGAGCCCTGCAAGAATATTGCAGCCGGAGCGCGTGTGCTCTCTGCCTTTTTTGGATCGGCCATCAAGGCAAACAAGGACCCACAATTGGCGCTGCGAGCGGCTCTATCCGCTTACAATACAGGAAGTTTCCAACGCGGGTTTTATAACGGCTATCTCGCCCGCTATGGCTTCACTGCCGCGGTCAAGCCCGCACAGGTGCGGTTCGTCAATATCTATACGGCCGACAGTTTGATCTACAGACGATCAAACCAAGAGCAGGAAAGGGAAGATAGGATCATGAAGCACAGGACAATTGTGGGAGAACCGACTGCTTCGGGTATCAGAACCGTTCCGGTGGTCAGTCGCTCTGCCAATGATGCTCACACGCCGGGCGTTATGATTGAACATATGCCTGATGAGGCGGAGGTTCTTGGTGCGTTTCGGGAAACCGCAATCGGACATCAGGATGCATGGATTGGCAATGAGAGCTTAGGCCATGATGAGCCCGTTGAACTCCTTAAAGGCAAGAATATCAGCGCCGATCCCGTTAGCGATCAGAGGGGCCGCTGATTATGAAGAGAGATTATATCGATAAAGTTGCAAGGCAGCTGATTGAACAGCTCGAACGAGGAACTGCACCATGGCAGAAGCCTTGGAAGGCCGGGGAATTGCGCGCAACCTATAACCCCAACACAGATAAATCGTATCGCGGCTTCAACAATATTTGGCTTCAGATGCAGGGTTATTCTGATCCCCGCTGGATGACGTTTAATCAAGCAAGTGATGCAGGCGCAAAGGTCCGCAGGCGCGAGAAAGGAACGCAAATTGTCTTTTGGTCGTTTGCGGAAGAACGCGATGCCAAAGATGCTCAGGGCAACACGATCCTTGAAAACGGCAAGCGGAAGAAGATCACCGTTGAGCTTGAGCGACCGAAATCGTTTAATTTCACCGTGTTCAACGCAGAGCAGATCGACGGCTTAGCACAATTGGATGCAAAGCCTGTGGTGCCGGCGGCGATCCGCATTGTTCGTGCTGAATCCCTGCTCTTGGCATCGGGGGCTCAGATCAAACATAAGCGTGGTGACCGTGCTTTTTATCGACTGGACAAAGATGAGATTGTCTTGCCTGAGCGCGACCAGTTCAGCTCGAGTGAAGGCTATTACGCCACCGCGCTGCATGAACTTGGGCACTGGACCGGACACCCAGACCGGTTGAACCGAAATCTGTCAGATCCTTTTGGTTCCCTTGGATATGCAAGGGAGGAACTTCGTGCCGAAATTGCCTCTTTGATGCTCGCAGAAAAGCTTGAACTGCCTCACGATCCGGCGCAGCACGCTTCATATGTCGCCTCTTGGATCGAAGTTCTGAAGTATGATCCGCGTGAGATTTTCCGGGCAACATCTGATGCAGAACGCATCAGTACGCATATTTTGTCGTTTGAAGATGAGAAATCGCAATTACTGGGAAAAACTGATGATAAAATCAGCATCTCAGCAGTTCGTATCTTTTCCAGAAACCTGGAAGTCGCGGTAGAGCACGACAATCCTGTAGAGAATGCCTCGGACCGTATTTATCTCGCTTTACCTTACGCGGAAAAGGACCAGGCAAAGGCTGCTGCAAAAGCGGCTGGGATACAACTCGAGTGGGACAGGGAAGCGAAAGCCTGGTCTGTGCCGTTAGATGCTGATCTCACGGCCCTGGCAAAGTGGCGTGCTGATGGGCCACGTGTGATACCTGCATCGAGGCCAAAAGCTCCGGAAGAGCAATTTGCAGAGGCGCTGCGAGCCGAGGGTTTAATTTTGCTGGGTGCTCCGATCATGGACGGCCGGCTGCATCGTGTTGAGACTACGGGCGATCGCTGTTTCAAAACAGGCGGCGCCTATGTCGGTGACTTGGATGGACAGATACCGGCTGGCTACATACAGAATTTTCGGACAGGCGCTCAAGTGTACTGGAAAGCAGATGGTGCAGTTGAACAATTGTCGGCCGAGGAAACGAGGCACCTGAAGGGACAAGCTGCTCAAACGCGCGAAGCACGTGTGTCGGAACGTCAGAGGCTTGAGGAACAAACTTCGCTTGCGGCGGAGGCATTGTGGAGAGATGCGCCAATAGCTACGAGCGAAAATGCATACTGCAGATCCAAAGGCATTGAACATCCCGAAGCATTCGGGCTGCGTGAAGTGCCAGATCACGTCTCACCTGAAGTGGCAGCACTTGGTATCCGCATTGCAAGAACCCCAGAGGAAGCAAAAGCGCTACGCGCGGCAAATCCTGCATACCACGTGTTTAAGTCAGGCGACTTGCTCATACCGGGTTTTGACCGAGACATAAGGCTGTGGACGCTGCAGAGCGTTAATCCTTCCGTTCAGAGCTTGATGAGAGACAGTCGCAAGCATGGGCTGATGACGGTGGCCTGTGCAGCAGGTATTCAAGCTCAGTTAGAACTATCAGAAGACAAGCCTTTTATCATTTCAGAAGGGTTTGCAGCAGCTTTGACAATTTCTGAACTGTCTGGCCAGGCAATCATCAGTGCCTTTGATGACGGCAATCTACGTGCCGTTTGTGAAGAGCTGCGCGAGACACATCCATCCCGTCCAATGTTCATCGCTCCTGACAATGATCGCCTAGCAACTCTCAAGACCAGTCCTAACGGCCTGCCATTGCCAAATGTCGGTAAGGAGACAGCAAGAGAAATAGCTGAGAAGGTTGGGGCAGGGGTGATCGAGCTGGAATTTGCTGGAAGTAACAAGGGCATCACCTGGAACGAGCATCGTCAGCAACATGGTGAGGAAGCAGAGCGTCGCCATTTTGCTGGGCAAATGGCAGCGGCGCGGGTGGAGGCAACGGTCTTCGCCGAGAGGCTTGCAAGTCTCGCCGACGCGCATCTGGCTGATCTTCAGAATGATCCAACCGTTGGGCATGATGAGCAGGCAATAGCAACGGCGCGCGCTGAGAACGCTCATGCGCTTGTCTTTGCTTCAGCCCAGTTTGAAGAAATTTACGGCAAGACAGCCATCAGCCTTGCTCAGGATCACGTCGAAGGGCTGATTGAGAATGCTGGCCTTGGCAACGATCTTGAACGCTTAAAAAATATGGTTCGTGAAGAGCGGAATCATATTCAATCTCATGATGAGCAACATGCTGCGTTTGTGCGAGATCAAATCAAGCATAACGCTCTTGGGGATAACGTAGTTAGCACGCAAGATACGATCGGCACCAAAATCAAAGCGCGCAAGCACTCCAAAGATATCGACTTAGGTCTTTAATGTTTGGTGCGACGGTCGCTACTCTCCGATAATGGTGCCTACCCGAATAAGCGCGTGCTGAACATGTTCATTAGCACTCGCAAGGAATATGACACAACGAACCCGGAGACAGAGTGATCGATAGACTTCGTGCCAGCAGAAACGATGATGACCTCGCATGGGCCCTTGCAGAAGTCAGCCACGACTTTGATAACCTGCCGGATCCACTGAGCGACGATCGAATGCGCTTCGATATTCCTTCTGATCTCATTGAAGCATATGAAGACAAACACTACGCCATCAAATGCGCTAGAACCGATTGAGCTTGTAAGGCACATATGGTGGCAAGTAGGGCCGATAGCTTGACGAACGGAGCGACGCACCGGGATCTAATTCAACTTACTGGCTAGGGTAGCTTCCAAAATCCTGTTGCTCGGCGCAAGTTCCTCAAAATCTTCTGCAAAGCAGCCTCGAGCAAGCATCAAATCCAGGGCTGTCTTCGCCACAGGCGAGATACGTTCAAGCCATCCGGAAGCAATAATGGCGTCGTCATCGGCTTGGCCAATATCTGCCATCGCTACGTTCACGACTGACAGAACTTCGGCCACAGCATGCACTTCCGACGCGGTCATTGTCTCCGGCGATCCTTTCGGCCAAGGCCAAGCTGGGCTTTCATCATCAACCCAATCATAAAACATCTCGAAGAAGTCTTTTGAACCATTCTTTCAATCGCCGGAGCGCCCTTCGCCAAGCAACTTAAAGCGTCCATGACCCTATTGCGGATACGCTGTTCAACTATGCGCCTAGAGGGATTTTCGCTCACTGATGACCACCGTGTATTCTTTCAAAATTTACTATTGAATTAGCATATCGTTCGTTGCTGCGATTGGCATGTATGTAGAATTACATTATTTAGCTTCAATCGACAAAATTGGTATTTATAAACTGTTTCTGCAGCGAATATCAGATTATAAAAAGTACTTATTATAGATCGGATTTGAGTTATGCTGCGCATTGAAGCGAATGTCGCCGTCAGCGTGTCTGAACTTAAAAAAAGCCCCTCTGCGGTGATGGAAATGGCACATGGTCAAACCGTGGCTGTACTGAATCATAATCGGATCATGGCATATATGGTGCCAGCAAAGGTCTATGAGGAAATGCTCGAAAAACTAGACGACTTGCAGCTTGCAGACGTTGTCAAGCGGCGCGCTTCAGAAAAAGGCGAACCGGGAGGTCTCGATGACATTTAAGCCCTCGAGCAACTCTTCACCGCTTGCGTTCTTGGTGCGACTATTACTGAAACGCTCTTCGATGAATGAATCGCGGCTGGC
This sequence comes from Brucella sp. NBRC 12950, assembly GCF_030268145.1. Classification (NCBI taxonomy): domain Bacteria; kingdom Pseudomonadati; phylum Pseudomonadota; class Alphaproteobacteria; order Hyphomicrobiales; family Brucellaceae; genus Brucella; species Brucella sp. NBRC 12950. The sequence continues at coordinate 177,923 of NZ_BSQC01000010.1, read as the reverse complement.
GCGGAAGCGACAGAATTTTGAGCTTTCAAAGCGATTTCTCGTGCGTCATGCTTGATGTGTGAAAAAATGTGCATATATTGTGCATTAGATTGAGCGGAGAATAGATATGGAACAGGCTCAGACGGTACATTCCTACGCAGTCGTTTCTGGCTTTGTTGATAGCCTTCAGGAGCCGCGGACACCTTATATCTCGCCGTCTCGCCTGTCGAAGGCGCTCGGTGTTAAGGTCGCGAATCTTGCAGAATTGACGGGCGTTCACCGTAACACCCTGCGTAATCCCTCCTCCGAGCGCTTGCAGGGCAGGATGCGGGAAATGATCAAGGCGATCTCTGCGGCTGCCGAGCTGACTGGCGATCTTGCGAAGGCAATCTACTGGTATCGAAACGAACCGATTGCCGATTATGGCCATCGCACGGCCGCCGAGCTTGTAGCCGATGGAGAGATAGAGGCTGTTCTTGCGTATATTCGGGACCTGGAGAATGGAGCGCGCGGGTGAAGATAACCCGCATTGGCCCGGACACAGTCTTTCACCGGTACCTGACACCGAAATGGGCGTTTCTTCCCATCAGCGGCGCCGGGGCCGCTGTTGATGGCGGTCGCTTCAACCGACCCGGCGTCGAGGCCCTCTATCTATCCATGGCGCCACAAACTGCACTGGAAGAATATCGGCAGGGTGCGAGCATCACGCCGCCGGCTACCCTTGCAGCGTACAAGATCACACTGAGCGAAGTGGCCGATCTGTCGAAGGGATTCGATCCGCTTCATTGGGATATTGCCTGGGCTCAATGGCACTGCGCATGGCGGAAAATCGCTCGCATTGACAGAAAGGTTCCTCCTTCATGGAAGCTTGCAGACACTGTCATTTTGGCAGGTCTTCGGGGGCTGCTCTTTCCGTTATTACGGCACGCCGGCGGAACAAACCTTGTGATTTTTCCCGCCAATCTCATTGCAGATGATGACGTGCACGTTCACGATCCAGACAATAGATTGCCACGCGATCAATCGTCCTGGCCGCACTAGCAGCAATAGGTGCCGGCCAGCTTGGGGGATAGACACTGAGCGGAAAGAGGGCATGCACGAAAGTCGCTCCTCGCTTTATCACCGCTATCGCTTCTCGAATGAACTTATCGTTGAAGCAGTGTGGCTCTGTTTCCGGTCTCCGCGGAGTTTTCGTAGGGAAGATACAGGCTGGCCTATGAGCGATCATCATTATCCGAGAAACAGTGCGCGAGTGGCTAATAAGCTCGAACGAGATTACGCCAATACAATCCGTCGCCGCACCCGCACACCGCATTTTTGACTGGCAATCTAGTATTCCAGAATTTGCTACTCATGTTGATTGGAAACCCGGTCACTGGTTGCAGCTCAGGGCGCATTCACCTGGTTCCAACTTGTGCTATCATCTCTTTTGCGCTATATAGCAAATATGCGATGGGTAGTTGAAACGCTTGACGACACTGTGGATGCTGAAATCGAGGGGCTTCCTGCTGGATTGCAGGCCCGTCTCGTCCGTTTAATGGAGATGGTCGAGAGCGTTGGTTTAGACCAATTGCATGAGCCTCATGTCAAGCATTTGGAGGGAAAGCTCTGGGAGCTTCGTGCTAAAGCAATGGAAGGAATTGCGCGGGGTCTGTACGTTACTGTTACCGGACGCCGCGTTGTCATTCTTCATGTTTTTGTCAAGAAATCGCAGAAAACACCTAAGAGCGCCTTAGATTTAGCGAAGCAGCGAATGAAACAGGTAAAGCTATGACTAGGATTTCAGACCTAAAAAAGCGCCTTATGAACGATCCCGAATTCCAGAAGGAGTATGAAAAGGCGGATGCAGAGTTTGCTCTTGTCGAAGCTCTTGTGAAGGCAAGAGCCGACGCAAAGATGTCGCAAGCTGATGTAGCAAAACGTATCGGCACGACCCAATCAGCCATTGCTCGGCTTGAAGGCGGTAAGGTTTCTCCGTCCATTTCTACATTACGTCGATACGCAGAAGCCACAGGGTCAAAACTGCAAATTAGTCTAATCCATCCTTGATAATACAGCGATCTCGTGAGGTCGCACTTTGCAAGATTGACTATGAATTTTTAGGCGGCAACGCTGCAACTCAGGATCTGCGGTGCCGAATTGAAGCGCATCATCCGCTGGGGGCATCGCCGCACGGAAAGATATGAACTCGCTGCTCTATTGTTGAGGCCTTTGTGCGAGCTATTTCCGACGTGGGGCATAATCTCCCGGTTGGCTACATCGTACGATCGTAGCTTATCGCTTACCAGCACCCGTGGCCTGACGTCCTTGTGAGCTCACAGTTATGTAGAGCTACCTGAGAACCATGCTTCAGAGCCCGCAGGTTTTAAGAATGCTTCTAACAATGACTTTGGGAAGTGCCGGCGAAGGGAACTTATGTAACCGAGAGGTTGATCGAGGTCGTCCAATTTTTGTTGACAAATTCGACAACTTTCAGCCAACTTTCGGAATGACGGTCACGACAGATTGTTTGGTAAGCTTGGCTATAGCCTCTCCCGGGGGAGTGAGATGAAGCTGATAGGCAGTGCCATTGAAGAACAGTATAAAAAGGAACTGGAGGAAGGAGCCAGGTTTCTCTTCGAAGAAAGAGGCAATTCTAGATTGCTAGAAGTGCTTTATCGAGAGATTGGGTCCGTTGAAAGCGCCTACTTCTTAAGTGGTTACAAGCTTTCAGACTATCACATCTGCAGTTTGTTAGTGAATGGAACCAATGTTTGCCAAGTAGAACTGTCTGATGACCAAATCGATAATTTTTACAAAATAAGTATACCCGAGTACAAAAAAAGGTTGAATAAAAGATTACAGATTAAACTACAGGTTGCAATAGAACTCGCAGCTTTAAAATAGCCTCGTTCCACGCTTGATTCACTCGCGACACTGCAAAGGCGGGTCAAGGCATGCAATATATTTGGCATAATTCGTGACTAAGCTCATCTGGACGAGGTGATTTTTTGGGCTGTGGCGTCATTGAGCGATACCCTGCGATTGTTGAAGTATTTATATCAGGGCGTCGCACATAACCGCGGGAAAGAGCGATGCAAACGGTTATAAGCGCCTGCTTAATTCATTGGTGAAAAGGGCGGCAATCGTGCAGTAATACCCGTTTGGATCCTTGATCTCATCATCGTTGAAATGATCGAGCGGTGCCTTTCAAGCTTCTCCGCAATAACGTCGACAGAGAGCTTTGCAGTGCGCCAGCGGGCTATTTTGCAGCGTTCATCCAGATCAATATGCGAATAGATACGCTCCAAGAAGGGTTCCTTGCATTGGATAACTCATCGTTATCATGTGCGATTCGCACTTTAAGCTAGAACCCACTCCTTGACTTCAAAATCTCGAACTTGGGGTCGGTTCCGACTAGGGGCCAAATGACACTAGCGGAGATGGGCCGCAATATGGCCCATTGCTTTCATTCGAACAATTCAGCTTTCAGCGCGCTTGCACTGGAGACAGTTACCGGCGGGCCGAATACTGCCCGCATGTCTTCAGGTATGTCGCTTCCCGCTTCAGCCCGGACGGCGACCAATGGTCCGCTGGGGACAAAAGCAACGTAAGGGCCACTGCTCAGGAGTGAGAAGACCTCCGAATAGAGTCGGTTATGCCCGCAAGGTCTTAAAATGCAGATGTCTGTGATCTCATCATTTTGCGTTCCTACGCTGAGATCGCACAAATTCAGGTGATCGTATGAAAGAGCATAGAAGCCCCCCTTCTGATCCTCCTTGCTCAGTCCGAAGACTGCAAGCACATCGACCACCGGAAGCCCAGCGGGTTTCCCGTGACGAAAGCCAGCAATGTATAACTCGGTGCTCATTGGATACTCCTAGAGAGCAGGATGCAGTGCCAAGTTTGTGTTAGTATCTGCGGCCGCTTGGTGTTGGGCTGTCATTTCGCCCCAGCCGGAACCGACCCATACTTCGGCGCCCGATTGAAACTCAGTGTGAACATAAGACTTTGTAGTTTGAATAATCCTATATTTCTATTCATGAGCTACTCATACATCGCTGCGGCTTGTATCAATTTGAATAGATCAGACCAAGTTATTTATTTGTCATTCGGTTCCTCAAAAGCCCTGTTTCGGGCGTTCATAGTTACTAGCCATGCTTGCATGGCTTCCAAAAAATCAGATGTACTTATATTTCCCCCAGGAAACGAAGAATCTTCGAGTAAGAGATCGATGCCTCTCAGGAAATCATTTAAATTCTTAATCTCAATATCTCGCCTATATTCATCTGTTTTCGATGTCTCGTCCCTCGTTCATCATTCAAAATTTAAGTGCAGAATCTTTCTTATTTGCCGGCATCTTCTTCGTTCCTCTGAAGTAGTTGCGTAATCGTGATTTTCCGCCCCAAGAAGGCTTCAATGATCATTAGAGCAAGTAAGATAATTGGCCAAAATGCGACTGGCATAAATATTCCTGTGAGCATAAAAACAAAGTTATTCTCTGGAAGTGGCATTCCACGCAGATTTCCAGAAATATTATTCTCGAACCAAGAGTGAGATCCTGTCATTCCAAATGAAGAAACATTTAAAATTATGAATGAACAACACAGAGTGCACAGTGTTACAACGAGAAACGCAGCGATATATACTTTAAACTCTCCAGGAACGAAGTGTATTTCTTTCGATCTAAAGGAAAAATAGACACGGAGAGCAGAGGCAACGCCACAAAAGAAGAACTGCAGGAAAATCCCACCAACATAAGCTTCCGCAAAGACAGGATTGCCAAGCTCTAGGTAAGCTACGTCAGCGCGGATGCGATGTAGCATAGGTAGATGGTACGAATCGAAGGAAAATAACCGAAGGAATGATGCGGGCATGAAAACTACCGCCAAACTTAAAAATATGAGAGACTCGGACAGGCGAATCCTATTTCTCTGATCGGTATAATTTATCTTGTTTAACGCAGCGCGCATATTTTGAAATTTATACGAAAAGTCGGCTTGCTGCTGCATTCTGCCTCTGTGTCATTTCCAATAAATTCCCCCATTTGAAGCTTGTTTCCATAATTTTTCTGATGTTCTGTCAAGAAGTAACCGTTACAACGATTACGGGTGACTTGGCTGTAACGCTGCGCTTTCTATTTCGCATGCCGGTGGCCCCGGGAAATTTGGTGATGAATTGCTATTCACAGATCAATCCTATCCATCAAGTGCCGGGACTAAACATTTAATGAGCTATTCGTATACCGCTGCAGCTTGGATTAATATGAAAAGATCAGACCAAGTGATGTGTTTGTCATTCGGCTCCTCAAAAAAGCTGTTCCGCCCGTCAACATCTACAAGCCATGCGTGCATAGCTTCCACAAAATCGAATGTACTGATATTCTCCCGCGGAAACGAAGTGTCAGCTAGTAAAATCTTGAGGCCACCGAGAAAATCTTGCAGACTTTTAATCTCAATAACTTTGCCATTTTCTTCTGAATTCAATGTCTCGCCCTCCATTTCGATGTCATAAATTTAAACGAGTCTTTTCTAATTTCCGATACCGCGACGCGAACCTTAGGCACTTCAATGCCCGCTTGTTGGTAAGCAGAAAGTCGCCCGTTGTCCAAAGTAGTCAACTGGCAGCTCACTTCGGATGCCGAATAGGCCACACCGAAATTGGATCAATTCTGCGCCCAGTCCGTCGAGGGCACTCGTCTCCGAAATGACCATCTGGTACGCAGAAGTATAAGGCAGCACATCTACGAGCCGAGACGGATCAAAAGCAATCAGAGTTGGGGAATGCCCCGCTACGCAGTGATCTTCATTCGAGCCGAATACGTATACAAATACCGGTGCTGATTTAACTAACAATTGTCTATGAGCAATCGATAGTACGCGCTTAATTGAGAGTATCCTTTATTAAAAAACACCTTTAGGCTCTAACTAATATTGATATTGCATCGTCAAATGCCGGTTAATTTTATTTTTGATAATAGAGACAATATATGCAAACGACTAAAACAGAGACGCAAAGCACGCGCATTTTAAGTGTAACCGATGAAACCACCCGCCGAAATCAGGAAAAGCTCCGCCGAGAGCTTGGAACGACTGTTTGTTCTTGGCTGGATGATCCTGAAGTTATCGAAATCATATTGAATGAAGACGGTTCCCTTTGGGTTGACCGAGTTGGGAAAGGGATGGAGCAGGGAGGAAAGATTCTTGGAGCCGCTGCAATCTCTGCGATTGGCACCGTTGCTTCCTTTCTAAATACAACGATTACAAAGCAAGATCCAATCCTCGAATGTGAACTGCCATTGGATGGCTCTCGTTTTGAGGCGCTCGTTCCACCTGTTGTCAGTGCTCCAGTGTTTACAATCCGCAAGAGGGCGGTAAAGATTTTCACGCTCGATGACTATGTTCAGGCCTCAATCATCTCACAGCGTTACTGCGATGCCATCAAACAGTCCGTCGCAGATCGCGAGAATATTCTTGTGGTCGGTGGCACACAGAGCGGTAAGACGACGCTGACTAATGCCATTATCAACCATATGGCTGAAGTCACGCCGGATCATCGGCTTGTCATCATTGAAGATACTGGTGAACTTCAATGTGCTGCAAAAAACAAAGTGCAGTTGCGCGCGGTTGACCACGTGGACATGATACGGCTGCTCAAAGCCACAATGCGCCTGCGCCCTGATCGGATACTTGTGGGTGAGGTGCGCGATGGTGCAGCTCTTGCTCTCCTGAAAGCCTGGAACACAGGCCATCCCGGCGGAGTGGCCACCATTCACGCAAATTCGGCAGAAGCGGGTTTGATCCGTCTTGAGCAGCTGGTGGCTGAAGCCACGGATGCGCCAATGCATGCGCTGATCGCCGAGGCCGTTGATCTGATTGTTTTTATTGAAAAGACAGCATCAGACAGATGCGTCAGCAACATTATTCGCGTCAATGGGCACAAGGGCGGCAAGTACCGGACTACCCCGCTTATTTAATCAAGGAATTTTCTATGACGACGACGATCGTGTTGGCGGAAGCCAGAACGCGCGTAACTGCTGTTCTGAACAAACCATATTTTTGGATCGCTGTTCTTCTGATCTTGTTTGTTTTCGTTGCCATCCATTCCGCTCATGCGGCAGACGCATCAGGCGGCGGCGGTGCTGGGCTTCCATGGGAAGGCCCGTTGGACAAGTTGAAAAGATCGATCAGTGGCCCTGTTGCTTTCATCATAGCGCTACTAGGCATTATTGCGACTGGAGCAACGCTGATCTGGGGCGGTGAGATTGGTGAATTTGCCAAGCGGATGATCTATGTCGTTCTCGTCGTCTGCATTATCGTTTTTGCCAACACGATGCTGACAGGCGCTTTATTTTCCGGTGCAGTTATTCCGCACGGAGCGGCTATCACTGCTGCTGATCTCGTGTCGGTTGGACCGACAACGGATCATGGGAGGTTTTGATGGCTCATCCTGAGGCGTTACGCCAAACCGTAATCCATCGGGCACTACATCGACCGCAGATCATCATGGGCGGCGAGCGTGAGTTGATGCTGTTTTCGATGCTTGTAGCTGGTGGCCTTATTCTTTCTGCCATGAACTACATCGCCACAGGCTTAGGGATCGTTATCTGGATGGTCTGCGTTTACGGCTTGCGGCGGATGGCGAATGCAGATCCGCAGATGTCAAAAATCTATCGACGACAGATTTCTTACGCTCATTATTACGCGCCTTTTTCACGGCCGTTTCGTGAGGCGAAGACAAAACGCATCAAGTGATAGGGAGATTTCATGCTTGCACTAGCGGAATTTCGATCAGAAGCTGCGGGTCTTCCTGATCTGCTCAATTATGCCGCCCTTATCGATGATGGCATTGTGCTCGGCAAAGACGGCTCGTTGATTGCAGGCTTTGCCTATCATGGTGATGATACTGCATCCTCCACAAACAATGATCGAAACCACCTGACCGCAATGGTCAACCAATATCTGTCCCGCTTTGGCGCAGGTTGGGCTCTTTGGGTCGACGCAAGCCGTCGAGCATCGCCTGACTACACGGCAGCGGATCGCTCCTTTTTTCCGGATCCGATCAGCGCCTTGATTGATGCAGAACGCCGAAGCAAATTTGAAGCGACTGATAAACATTATGAGACGGCCTATGCCCTGATCCTGCTATATCTACCGCCAAGACTTGCTGAATCCAAGCTGGGCGATCTTTTGTATGATGATGACCAGTTCAATGAAACAAACACTGCAGATCGTATTCTTTTAGAATTTAAACGGCGATTGCATGATCTGCAGGATGGGCTTGGAAGCCAATTGCATCTCAAGCGGTTGGGTTCAATCACTATAGGTGAGGGGGAGAGTGCGTATCTCAGTGATGAGCTGGTCAATCATTTGCACAGTGTGCTGAACGCTTCTTGTACCAAACTCCAGGTTCCCAGTTGTCCTATGTATCTCGACAGCTGGCTTGGCTATCAGGAACTCTGGCCAGGCGACACACCAAAGCTCGGGACCAGGTTCATATCCTGTGTAACGATTGATGGCTTCCCCGGGCAGTCTTATCCCGGTGTCCTCGATATTCTTGATGGATTGCCGTTGTCTTATCGATGGTCGACGCGTTTCATCTACATGGATCAGCACGAGGCCGAATTTGCGCTCAATCGCTATCGGCTAAAGTGGCAGCAGAAAATCCATGGATTTGTGTCGCAGGTCTTTAGAACCAGGAAGGGCATGGTCAATACCGATGCTCTCAACATGACCATTGACGCAGAGCAGGCGATCAATGACGCCAAATCTGGGTTCGTCAAATATGGCTACTACACAACTGTTGTCGTGCTTGCCCATGAGAACCGCAAGTTTCTTGAAGAGATGTCACGCTTTGTAAAAAAGGAAGTTGAGCGACGAGGCTTTTTTGGTCGGATCGAGACGGTAAATACGCTTGAAGCTTGGCTCGGCACCTTACCGGGCATGACTTACCCCAATATAAGACGCCCTTTGTTGCACACACTAAATCTCGCAGACCTGCTGCCACTTTCAAGTGTCTGGCCAGGACTTCCAGAAAATCCAAATAATCTTTATCCCGCGGGCTCACCGCCATTGATGCATACGGTCACAAACGGTGCGACACCGTTTCAGCTCAATCTTCACGTTGGTGATGTGGGACATACACTCATATTTGGGCCAACCGGAGCGGGTAAGTCGACCCTGCTCGCTTTAGTTCATGCGCAGTTTCGTCGTTATCGCGGCCGTATCAAGCAAGAGGGAATAGCCGCGTCGGCGACAATCACGGCATTCGACAAGGGACGCTCGCTTCTGACTTTATGCCACGCGATAGGCGGCGCGCATTATGACCTTGGCGGTGACGACGACGTTACGCCCGCTTTAACGCCACTGATTGACATTGAGACGGATGCTGAGGTGCTATGGGCAGAAGAATGGATCGCTACCTGCTTTGAACTGCAGGCAAATTGTTCTCCAACGCCCCATCAACGTTCCCAAATCCACCAGGCAATTGTGCTGTTAAGCCAGGCACCGCGAAACCAAAGATCCCTGACACATTTCTTGTCGACGGTTCAGGATGCCGAAATCCGCGATGCACTGAAACACTACACAATCAGCGGCGCTATGGGTCATCTGCTTGATGGAAGCGAGGAAGGCCTCGCTCTCAATAACTACACCGTTTATGAAATTGACGAGCTGATGAAGCTGGGATTGAAGAACGCCCTGCCAGTGCTTCTTTATCTATTCAGACGCTTCGAGAAGTCGCTGAAGGGACAACCTGCAATGCTTTCCCTTGATGAAGCATGGGTTATGCTCGGTCATCCTGTCTTTCGTGAGAAAATCCGACAGTGGCTCAAAGAGCTTCGTAAGAAAAACTGCCTAGTCATCATGGCGACGCAGAGTTTGTCGGACGCCGTCCATTCGGGTCTTCTTGATGTCTTGCAGGAGCAGTGCCCAACCAAAGTCTTCTTACCCAACAAGGAGGCAGATCTCCGCGGAACGCCGGAAAGTCCGGGTCCCGCTGATTTCTATTCGATCTTTGGTTTAAACACCAAGGAGATCAGCCTTCTCAAAAACGCGCAATACAAGAAGGACTATTATTACAAATCCCCTCTTGGAAGACGCATGTTCGAGCTTGGTCTCGGACCGATAGCGCTCGCGTTTGTTGCAATCTCAGACAAAGAAGAAGTCGCAGCCGTCAGCGATATGATCAACAAACACGGAAAAGACTGGCCGTTCCACTGGCTTGAACGTCGACATATCGACTTTGCTCAATATTTGAACGCCGTTTAGAGGAGGAACGAATGAAGCTTACCAAACTACTGTCCCTGAGCGCCGCACTGGTTTTGATCGGCTTTTCTCAAATGCATTCCGCTCAAGCGTTCTATTGCTCGAATTGTGCGACCCGGTTTCAGCAGCTCCATCAATACGCCAAAGAACTCGAAACCTCGTTGAACACCGCAAGGCAGCTGGAAACGCAGGTGCACCAGTATCAGGATATGCTGAAACAGGGCATGGCGTTGCCTGACAACATGTTCAAGAGCGTGACCAATGATCTGCAGAACGTTTCGAACGTATACAAAAACACGCAATCAATCGGCCGCAATGTGTCGAACCTGGATCAACAGTTTCGCCAACAGTTTCCTGGCTACGACGAATACCTGAAAACTGTCGATCCAACCCAACCGTCAGTTCCTGACCTCTATAAAAGGTGGTCTCAGGAAGGGTTGGATAATGCCCGAACAGCAATGGAAGCAACTGATGCGAACACCAGCTCGTTTAAGGCTGAAGACAACGCCTTATCGGGCCTGATAACGCAGTCCCAAAGTGCAGCAGGCCGCATGCAGGTTATTCAGGCTGGTAACCAGATTGCAGCGCAGAATGTGCAGCAAATCCAGAAATTGCGCGATCTTGTGGCAACACAGATCACCATGCAGAGCAATTATCTGGCTCAGCAACAGGAACGGCAATCTCAGGACGACGCATTCATGCAGAAGTTCATGTCGGGAACTGTAAGTGAGCGCGGCAGACATAAAGGATTCTGAGGTACTATTATGAGTTTTAAGATTAAATTATCAATCATAGTCGCCCTGTTATTTACTTCAATCATCACCATCACCGTTTTGATCAAAGTAAATGATAAGATGTCTCAATCTGATGAATTTGATAGGAAATTCTTCTCAGGAAAAGTTAGCGAGAGGGGGCGGCATGTAGGTTTCTGATATTCATTTGGATAATAATCATGCTTTGGCCTTTGAATAGAAGATCATTTACATTTTTGCTTTTCGTTTCATCTGCAATTCCTGCGGCAGCACAGACGTCATTGGGAGGAAGCGGGCAGCTCACGGACCTTATGTCCCTGATACAGCAAACAGCATCTCAATGGGATGGGCGCTTGCGGCACTATGCACTTGCAGTGTTCTGGGGATTGGCAACCATACAGTTGGTTTGGACATTTGTTCCGGTCATCTTTAAACAGGCCGATTTCGGAGAAATCGTCGGTGAACTCTTCAAGTATGCAATGACAACAGGATTTTTTCTCGCCCTATTGCTTTATTCAAGAGACTGGGCAACAGCGTTAGTCGACAGCTTTCGGCAAGCTGCTGCTGCGGCTACTGGGCAAAACACAATACTTGAACCCGGCGACATTTTTTACACCGCAATTAATCTCGCCAATACCATTGGTAATGTTACAACACTTAACCCCTTCGCAGCTGTGGCGATTGCATTGTCTGCAATCATTGTTTTGATGAGCTTTACCTTTATTGCTGGCTTTATGTGCCTCGCCGTAATTGAATCCTATGTCGTCATAAACGCATCGGTGTTGTTTATGGGATTTGGCGGCTCACAATGGACCCGCGAATATTCGATTTCGATTGTGAGATACGGCGTCGCGGTTGGTGCCAAGTTATTTGTCCTTACATTGCTGGTAGGCCTAATTGTTCAATCAGCAAAGGAATGGGCGGCTGCTTACACGCAAGACAATGCTTCGATGTGGACTATGGTCGGCCTAGGTTTGGTCTGCGCTTATTTGTGCAAGACAATCCCTGATCTCATTCAGAGTGTCATCAATGGTACATCGATGAGTAGCGGTCATCATATCGGTGAAATGGCCTCGGTCGTTGCGGCTGCGGCAGTGACAACCGGAGTATCGGCTGGAATGAGTGGTGCTGCTGCAAGCAAAGCCGGAGGAGCTAGTTCACTCGCAGGCAGCATTGATGCAAGCATGACGGCAGTGAACGAGACAGGCGTCAGCGATGTAGCATCCATGGGCTCCTCGGACGTTCCAATTGCTCCTCCATCAAGCCAATCGAGCGCAGGTTTTGCTTCTGAAGTGGCAGACTTCAAAGCACAGCAGAAGCGTCGCGATGAAGAACGTGGTTTGTCGAATGGCAGTCATCCGACTTCGGTTTCAAGAGGCAGTCAGGATGACCAGAAGAAATCAGCCGGCGGAATGCGAGACGTCGTTAATGCCGTTATCAAAGGTACTGGACTGATGGCATCTATCTCAGTGCCCGGCATGGCTAGTGCTGCAAGCCTTTCCCTGGGGCCGGCAGGACCACAGCCAATCCCGAGCGCAAAGGCTGACGAGGACTGCAGGATGGCGGTCAATCCGGTGGCTCCTGAAAATACGATCAGCGTTGCTCAGCCCAAGGCTTTTACTCAACCTGAAAACGTTCAGCCGAAGACAGACGTGAAAACATTCCATGAAGTTCGGCGAAACGCGAATGACACCTCCGGTCCGTCAAAGACCAGTTCCAAAAGAGGGGAGCAAAATGATGAGTGACAACTGGATGAACTCACCCAATTTGTTTGTGATTTTCATCATCGGAACAATAGCAGTGGTTGGCCTGATGGTCGCTACCGGCGCGTTTCTGAGATGGGCGGGATATGGCGAGCGGCTTAAGAGACTGGATGAGCAATTCAGCCCTATTCGCCAGCAGATCGATCATCGGCTTGGACGCAGTGCCTTGAATTTCCTGCATTTCACCAGCCGATCCTTCAATCGTCGTCGCTGATGTGAACTCGTGACGGTATATTCGGCGTTCAACCCAACAACGCCATTTATAATTTCATACTATTTTTTGACTTTGAATGGATTTTCCAATGACGCATTCCGAGAGAAAAAGAGAGGACGAGCTCAATCCTTATCTAAACGCGCGCAATGAATGGAATGAACGTTACGGCAGCTATGTGAAGCATGCGCATAACTGGCGCGTGGTGGCACTTCTGTCCCTGTGCACTGCGCTCCTTTCTGCCGGCGGTTTCTTCTATCTGTCTTCGCAGCAAAAGGTGGTTCCATATATCATCGAAACAAATTCATTTGGTGAAGTTGTGCGAACTGTTCAGGCGGAACAACCACGCGCACCCAATGAGAAGGAGATGAAGGCCGCATTGAGGACATGGATTATCGGCGCCCGAACCATTTACGTCGATTCAAATGCCCAGGAGGCAATCATGAATACGACATATGCAATGACGCTCGCCGATAGTCCCGCTTTTCACCAGATCTCGGCCTATCATCGCGATGACGACCCGTATCGGCGTGCTGCCTACGAAACAGTCGAAGTGAAGGTCAACGCGGTTGTGCCAGTAACTGATACAGCATGGCGGGTGGAGTGGACAGAAATCAACAAACAGCGTTCTGGAAAAGTGATTGAAACCAAGAATTGGGAAGGGACTTTCACGGTGGAGGTGATCCCGCCTGTGGATCCCGAAACAATTATGGTCAATCCACTGGGCATTTACGTTGAGCGGTTCGCCTGGACACAACGCATTTAATTTCTAAACATTTTTAAGGGTATTTCATGAAGTCATTTTTCTGCGCAGCGGCTTTGTCCGTTTTGGCGATGCAGCCGGCTATGGCCCAGAGTGTGCCACCCCTGGAAACACATCCGAATGTCACGACATTACCAGAGGTTCCGATGATCTCCAGTAAGCGTCTCCACCTCGACGCCAAGGAGAGCCACGGTGTTTCACTTGCCGATGAATGGAAAAACCATCCTGACAAACCCCATCGCGGAAATGATGGCAGTGTCGTTTATCTTTACGGAGCAACGCTCCCCACAATGGTTTGCACGCCGCTACACGTCTGCGCGATCAAGCTGCAGCCAGGTGAGATCCTGAAAGACTTTTCTGCAGGCGACACAGTGCGCTGGAATATACATTTCCTGTCATCGGGGGAGGGAAGCACCCAGACCACCATGGTCACGGTCAAGCCGAGTGATGCGGGAATTATTACTGATCTTCTGATTATGACGGATCGTCGAACCTATACGGTCAAGCTTGCAAGCACGCAGAAGTCTTGGATTCCCGTACTTTCGTTTGATTACCCTGATGATGTGAATGGGGAACTCGCAGCTTATCAGGCGAGACAGAAGAAGGATTACATGGCGAACACTTTGCCGAGCGGCCCGAGCATTTACAATCTGGACTTCAATTTTCGCATAAGCGGAGACCGTCCGCGCTGGAAACCCTTACGGGTCTATTCGGATGGCAAGAAGACATATATTCAGTTCGCATCAAGCGATTTTGGCGGAGATGCGCCTACACTGGTCCAGCTTGGTAATGATGGTGGATTGTTCCGCAAACCAAGTCAGCAAATTATCAATTATCGGGTTATTGGCGACCGCTATGTCGTCGATACCGTTCTTGATCGTGCGGCATTGATTTCGGGCGTTGGCCGCATGCAGACGCGCGTTATGATTTCACATGGTGGCCGCTGACATGATCAAGTTCCGTAATTTGCTATTGCTCGCGGCGCTGGCACCAATTTCGGGATGCCAGACAGTCGCACGACCGAGTGTCTCTTATGTGTCAGTGAATTTACCTGCAGCCGAAGCGACCCAGCTTGCAGCAGATGCTGTTAGTTACCTCTCTGATGAGCTGCCGCCTGCAAGAACAACGATCATCATCACCTCAAGAGCCGTTGGGATAGATGAGGATCAAGTAACAAGCGCCATGACGGCAGCATTGAGAAACACGGGATACGGCGTCGTCACAGCCAATCTCGCCAGGCAAGACAAAATTCCTGGAGTTGCCTTACGTTTTCTGGTCAGTCGACTGGAGGAAGGCATCCTGTTGCGGTTTCAGTATAACGGGCATGAGGCAGCCAGATTTTATATTCGAACACCAACTGAAGGGCTTGTTCCCGTGTCTTCATTCACAGTCAGGAAGCTGCTTCCATGAGTTCCAAACAAAGAGATCCCGAAGTGGTTTTGGCCAGAACCCCAAATTCGCCCGATTTTCTGTCTGTACCTAAGAAGGGAAGGGGAGTTCGGCGCCTCAATCGTCGCCCTCTTCTTATTGTCGGAGCCCTAACCGCTTTGGCTGCTAGCGGGGTGTCGTACACCTATTATCAACGCGCTAAACCGGCGATAGCCAGATCAGAGGCTATGGGTCGAACGGGCCATATAAACAGTTCTCAGCCTCCTGTGAAACCTGACGCCGATATGGATAAGCCAACAAACGAGCCGGCTGAACACGCTGCGCCGGTCAAAGATCCGAACAAACCCTCTGAGAACGTACAGCCGGGACAGACGTCAACGGCGGTCGATCCTGATCCGACGCTGCAGAGACGACTGATGTTCATACAGCAGGTCGAGGATCGCAGGCTTGCAAAATATGCCGAGGCACTGGAAGCCGACAGCAAGGGACAGATGAACAATGATTGGCATTCCAGTAGCGGAAACTTGCTTGAGGGGCAGGGAGGTCGGCACGGTCACGCAGCGCTCGATCCTCTGTATCCTGATCCGAGAATTGATGATCTTGCTGGGAATGACCCCGTGCGCTACGGCTCGGTGGGTGAAAGCAGCAATATGGTCTCAGAAAATCGTCAGGCAGAAAAGCGGGCCTTTTTGGCCGATACACCTGAGGCCGACGTGTATCTTCGACGCCAAAGAACCAATGCCATTGCACCATCCCTTGAAGTCAAAGCCGGTACTGTTATTCCCGGTGTGATGATCAGCGGGATCAATTCTGATCTGCCGGGAACGATCATCGCACAGGTCCGGCAGGATGTTTATGATTCAGCCACTGGTGGTAACTTGCTGATTCCCGCAGGCGCAAAGCTCATTGGAACCTACGACAGTTCTCTAACGCTTGGTCAGCAACGAGCGCTCGTGGTCTGGCAGCGCATTATTTACCCCGATAGCTCATCCTTATCACTTGGCAATATGCCGGGCACGGATATGGGCGGCTACGCGGGTTTCAACGACAAAGTGAACAATCACTACATGCGGATATTCAGCAGTGGATTGTTACTGTCAGCATTCTCGGCTGGAATTCAGCTATCGCAACCGCAGGCTCGCCACGGGGACAACATCAGTGCTTCCCAAATCATTGCCGGTTCCCTCGGGCAGCAATTGGGTCAGATCGGAATGCAAATGGCGCAGCGTAACATGAACATCCAGCCGACAATTGAAATCCGGCCCGGCTATCAGTTCAACGTGATGGTGACCAAAGACATTATCTTGCCACCGTGGCATGGCCATCCATTGGCGGCTCATCCTTGATGATTTAGTCCGAGTATTCGAAGACAGACGCGACAGCGTAATCTCATACTGCTCGACTGCAATGTCGATCTCCAAAAAGAACAGTGAACGCAAAAAGCCGACCACGCGCAACTCAGTTTCGTTTGCGTTAGAGGCAATTACAGGATTTTCGAAATCATGTACTCTGCACGTATTCGTCAGCGGACGCCATTATTTGTTCTCTTCATGGTGGGGATCATGACATTGCAGAAATTGATCGTTACTGGTCCAAATGGCGCAGGGAAGAGCTACCTCGCGGCGAAATTGGCGGCAATTCGACCCAACGTGCCAATAATCTCCTTTGACAACATTAAACTCACCAAAAACTGGGAACAACGTCCAAAATCCCAAATAGAGTCCAAATTGCTTCAGGCTTTGCATAGCGATGCATGGATATTAGAGGGTGGACCGAGTTTATTGCCTTACGCAATACCATATGCGGATAGTCTTATCTGGCTGGACCCACCCAGTTGGGTGCGAGCTTGGCGTTTGGCGATCAGACCGTTACGGAACTTCGGACGGACTCGTCCAGAGCTTCCTTCAGGCAATGTAGATTGGCCATGGGAACAATACCGATTTGCAATCCGTAGCCTGAGATATCAGGCCAAGTTTCAAGAAAACATTGCTTGCCAGCTCGCGGTTGCCCACAACCTACAGGTGTGGCGCATTAGGAAATCTAACGAAATCTCCAATGCAGTGAATGCATGGCGAATAGCTGCCGAATAAATCGTCCATCAGATATTACTACACTCCCGTCTGAACGTCTGTTGGTTCTGTTGATTAAAAATAACTGCGGAATACGATTGCGGTAAGGCATTTTCTTTAGGAACGAACTTTAGGTCAATCGCCGCCAGCGATTTCTGTTGTGCTGTCAAATCGCCTGGATCGTTACACAAATGGCTGCTTTTGAGATTGGAATATTGTCGGCTGACGCCAGCAATCTCATTGGCGATAACCGCAACCTAGCTGACCGCTTTAGTCCCCACTGGTGGCTTGACAACATTCCACCTTGTAGAACCCAGCGGTTCTTCGATATGGTGGCGCATTAAGAACAGTCGGCTGTGAACGGTAGCGATATGGACAACCCCGTCATGAGCAATACCAAGTGGGACGAGGTCCGCTTGGCAATGGATGCACTGGATCCTTGCCCGATGTGGAGTACATTTGTGAAGAATGGCCACCGCTACGGCCCCGATGGCGAATGGTTCTATCACTTCCGAAACGGCAGTTATGAAGACATCATCCATGTTGACATCCACGTTGCCTCATCCCAACAGCGTGAACTTGTCCAATCTGCACTGAAGAAAATCCATGTACCGGGCGAGGAGACAGCCGACGGTTTCCGTTTTTTCGGTTTCGTCGAGCGCGGACAATTCATCGACTATATCTGAAACCTAATTCCGTGTTCGGCAAGAGTTAGCGGAAGGACTGATCTAGTCAATGAGCCCTAAAGTTCCCTCCGAGCCGTGTAGCAAACTTCGTTCGTTAGAAGCACTACCGACTTAAATCCTGCTCGTTCCGCTTGAGCAGGGCGGGCGAGACAGCCACCTTTAACCATTGCGGCGGCTGTTTGCTGACAAATCTGACTTTGTGATTGTCAAGGCTAAGCACATATCTGTAATCAGCGCCAGCATTGTCCAGAATGCGGACACGGTCACATAGTGCCATTGCTTTCGGCAAATTTTGCAAACTTCGGTTATATCTACGGTAAATGTCTAATTCAGGAACGTCATGACCACCGCGAGCTACGCGGGTTAATACACGGCTATTCGATTGATCTGCATCGTCAATTCCGACGTATACCAGATTGAGCTTGTAGCCTGTGGCTTTTGCCTTTTTCAAAAGAAGCAATTCGCTCTGGCCAGTCAGAGTGGTTTCGACCGCAAAGGAAACGCAGCTTTGCAGCAAGCTTACTCGTTCCATCAATGCAAGGCGTCCGGCATCTTGGGCACTGATGTCTCGAGCTACCTTGATGTCGTCAGGATTGACCACCGGAATGCGCGCGGCGACGCCGTATTTTCTGACAAGCGTCGACTTTCCCGCACCGTTTGGCCCGGCGACATCCACAGCTGTGGACGTTGAATGCTCATAGTGTCCGGATAACTGTATCACCGGCGCGAGAGAACCGAACCAACTCCTTGCGTCCGTCAGGGTATTCCTTAATCTGCAAGCCTTGCGGTGTATCCTTCTCGCGATAATATACCGGCACACCGGCCGCAAGGTTTTCGCGCACGGCCTGTCGATCGCCCTTGAGACGGCCCATTTCTTTCCAAAGAGCCTCAAGAGCCTGATGCTCGTGTTGGCGGTGCAAACTACTCATTTTTGAAAGTCCTTTCAGGCGCGTCCAATATCGATATCCGTAAAATCATTTCCCTTAAACAGCAAGGAGAGTTGATTGACTTTAAACTAATTGGATACCAGCTCAATTTCAATCCAGCCGAGGGTCCCCAGATCCGCGGAAGGATCGAACATATTGTTGTGCGGTCTCTATGGTAATGATACCGCAGCCAAGGGTCAAATAACCGGTAACATTAGCTCTTCTTCAGTCGGAATTCCTTCAAATGGACCGCGTAAGCGTAAGGTCATGTATAGTATGATCTGTGACAAAAGGGGCAATATGAGGGCTAGCTACATACTTTGCTCGTGCAACCACCCGAGCGATTCTCATGATCGACATTCAACTATGATTTTAAAATGATATTGCCATGTAATTGTCTCTTCGGTGTAGAGACAACTACCTTTAGTTAAAAAGGAAGATATGAGAATCGCTGCATGTCGTTGACATAGATCTAATAAATCCAATTTCCAATATGGTCGGCTCAGCAATTGAGATATATTTGATTCTATAATCTCATATCACTCAAAGGGAAAATTAATATTATATTTATTACTATTTAATACTTACTTTCACTGATTCTGAGCGGCGCGGATGGCATATTATGTATTATGGAACGGAATGCCATATTGTTAAATATCACGGTGTAGAGACAATGGCCTATCCATCTCCTCAGAGAGCGCCGGTCCGAGATCTAACTCCTAGTTTGCTCTCCGATGCTCCGCGCCCGTGCCGGATTTTGAACTGCTGCATCTTGGTTTTCCAACCGGCAATCGTTTTACTTTAATGCTAATGGTAAATCAGTAGGATAAGAATTCACCCGAAAAGGCGTCGTTTGGATTTGGATGACGATGCGTTGCAATAAAAGCCCTCTAATGGTCGGTCGCTACAAATCACGGACGCAACATAATTTTCGTCGTCAATCAAATCAAGAATTTGCAAATGCTCAATATGAATTGCTATGTCCTTTGTGCTTATACCATCTGTATAGCAGCTATTAGTCCAATAAAATGTACCAATATGGAACACTAGGATCAGTTGTGAGGAGCCAAAATCGAGATGTCATTTTCCAAGTATGATAGCTATCTCGATTAACTAATAGACAATATGGCGAAAATGGGGCTTGATAAAGCAACGTTACTGTTGTTTTATGTCTATGTCGTTTTACAGCCTAAACTAATGCGGAGAAGCAGGAAGCAATATTTGATTGTCGCTTACTGTATTGAGCCATCCTTGACTGTTAGGAAGATAATGGTTTCTGTGCTTGTTCAAATGTTAGGTGGGTTTCTCGGCGGCTTGGTATTTGGCAAAATCGTCCATACATCCGATATGGGTTTCTTTTGGAACGCGATAGCTGGCGCGTTCGGCGGCGTCTTCGGCGGTCAATTGGTTGGGCTGGTCTTCGCCAAAACCCAGCTTGCCGCCGGGGTAGATTTTATTGCTGTAATAGGCCCGTTTATCGATGGTGCACTGACCGGTGGAATCATCCAGATTTTCGCGGGCATGTATCTGAGATGGCAAATTGAACGTTCTACTGCCTCACGGCGCAGATCGCATCTTTGAAACTCCTATTCCTTTGGGGAAAAGAGGGAGAAGCGGTCGAATTCCAATCAGGGCAAGCATTCGAGCTTCGAAACATTACCGAAGCTTGCAAACGGGCTAGGATGCTGGCGTGTTGCGCTCAAATCGATCTATTTTCTAATGTACCGCCTTTTCTGCGATTTGCACGCATACCATGATGGGGGCCTATCCCGATCCGTAGTATCGTAACGCTGCCCATCGTTTTTGAAATTCGGGCTGATCCTGTCCAATTCAGGCTTGTTCGCCAATTAGTTCCGGAGGGTACGGACATGATGACGAAACTGACTGCAATTTCTTTCTTGGTGGTAGCCACGTCTTTTCCTGGTACGACGGTTGCGGCTTCATGCGGTTCCGGAATCTCGGGACAAAGCCCTGCTGTTAAGATGCTGCAAAGGCAATTGTCGGCTTTGCGTTCAATTCAGCGCGGACGTGACTGCAAGCCCGGAGACGTGGGTGGAGGGCTTTTCAACGCCTGTCGCGAAGTTGGAATGAAAATCAATGAGGTGCAGCAAGAACTGCGCGCGACAGCGGCTGCAAATAATGAATGCAAAGCCGAAGCTCGAACAGGCAGGATAGCTAAGGCGTCAACCAGGCCAAAAAGCATGAACGCGTCAGCAGCTGGCGATGCTCGCTCAATTCCGGTAGATGATGTTCCGAGAAAGGTACGTGGTGCAAAAAATGCACTTCAGTACTGCGTGCGCCTCTCAGATGGCTATTACTTTCCCACACCGAATTCTCAGTATAATCAGAAAGGCGGCACGGATGCAGCCCTCAGTCAATGTAAGATGATTTGCAAGACTGACGCAATGGCTGTTTATACAATTGACCAGAATGAAGAAGCCGCTGATATGGTTTCGGTCCTCACTGGTGAGGTCTATGCGGATCTTGCGACCGCATATGATTATCAC
Source organism: Brucella sp. NBRC 12950 (assembly GCF_030268145.1). NCBI lineage: Bacteria > Pseudomonadati > Pseudomonadota > Alphaproteobacteria > Hyphomicrobiales > Brucellaceae > Brucella > Brucella sp. NBRC 12950. Next base: position 156,634 of record NZ_BSQC01000010.1, on the reverse strand, counting down.
GGCGAGGGCAAGTTCGAGCGCTGCGACTGGAATGGTTATGTACGGAAAGTTAATTCGCAACTTGCCGCTCAGAGGCAATCAAAGCGCCTTTCCGATGTCGTCTTACCGAAACCGGGCGCCAAACCAGAAGTCGTAGACCCCGTGGACGTCGCTGAAATCCCATCGCTATCATTTCGCCCCGCTCCTTCCCGCACAATCCGTATAGTTGGCCCAGCATTTATACCCGATGCCGACAATAAAGCGTTCGGTCACATGAGCCGCGACGTGAATTAGAACATGAACTGTCAGATCTTTCAAATGGGAGTATTCGATGGCAGAGCTGAAAAAAAATCAGATTTTTTTTGCTTTTACTCGTACCGCTGGCGGTCGTCGGATGCGTGACGGACGATGAAATAAATCAGGATAAATGTTCGTCTTTCGGCTTTCGAACAGGTACTGACGCTTTCGCAAATTGCATGATGGAGCAGAGTGCGCGGCAGGATGAGGAACGTCAGCGCTTCTCCGAAGAATATCGAGCGCGAGAAGAGCGCGATCGCGAGCGCAAGAGGGAGCGTCGTCGTCGCGCTGAAAGTGAGATCGACAATCGGCCACAATTTGATCGGGACGGCAATCCAAACTTTGACACGCAAGGTAATTATGTGGGCTGCCATGGCGTGGGTTGCGAGGTCGATAATCCCGACGACTAGTCAGATGTATTGATTCAAACAATAGTGCTGCTACAGACGTTATGCAGGCTGCGCGATCAAACAATCCGCCCCCCTTATGCCTTAAGGATTATTTATCGCGTCAAGCCAGGCTTACTGCGAACAAGAAATGGGAACAGCCCACTATCTCACCAAAGAACGTAGCCTCTGGCAACGTAAGTACCCGCAGATTCTTGGTTGCTGCAACACTCGGTTCGTTAAGTGTAGATAATTTGGGAAGGCTCTCTCCTACCCTCCGAATGTACGCGCACCGAGGAAGAGCAATAGGACGCGCAAACGCGCTATGGGCCATAAAAGCCTCGAAAACCGCGGTTTAAAGCCACACGTATTCAAAGCCCCGTAATAGTTGATGGTCAGCAGCACCGGGGCCAAGCCAGAATGGCTATCCGGCGCGATCTCTGAAGCGCATACTACGGTATATTGGCATACCAGCTCAATCTTGAACGTCAACAAGTGGCCGATGAGTGCGGCTAACCTACGGATGACTTTCCCGGCTCATCAGAGATGATGCAGATCGCTATGGTCGAAAATTTTAATTGGCCAGTTTCTTGACTGCTACGATATAGATCGCCTTCAAGCGATGCTTAGCCGTACTTTTGAGTGAGCCTAGTGGTAGAGCGTCTCCGTCTGACAGCTCGCTCAAACAGTGCTCTGTAGGAGTAGGCGGTTATAGTCGAGGGCATCACGCCTTTAAGTCGCCCAGGCCAACCACTTAAACTGATACCCCCTGAGGACGCCTAAGATAGGTCTCAGCTCGGCTCTTAAATAAAACTCGATATGGCCACAATTAGATGCGCAGCAGGAAGGAATAATACCTGGGAAATTATTGTTCCCAATAGTCTGCTCATTGATATCCAAACTATCGTTCTGCGATAAAGTTCCTCTCCTGTTTGTCCTTGAACTACATCGTCCGTCAGTTGCGATAATTGGGGATCAATGCACGTGAACAATAAGATTGTCGCGACCCCATTAATGACTGATGAAAGCTGAGATGCAGTAACGCGGAATTCCATATTCAAGTATCCGGCATATATGGAGGAGATAACACCGACGGTCAGTAGTGCTTGAGCGATAGTGTTTGAGAGTATTATCCCAATCGAAACACCAGATGGTTTTGTAATCTCCAGCAGTATATTAAATCGCGGCATGCTGAGGGATCTTCGTATTTCTTTCACCCCCTTGGGACGAAGCCCAGCGGCCAGTAATTTTATGATCGACTTATGAATTTGAAATTGTGAGATGGCTTTTGTGAAAATTCGTTGTCCTGTGGGAACTAATAGAATTCCAAATGCAACAGCAATCGATGCACTCGCCATAATTAATTGGAAATCCCAAACGAGATTTTGCTCGGCATGGTCAATTAATCTCATTTCCACTCGTTTTGCCAAAAATGGCCCGAGAAATCCATTGGATGTCCGGCTAACAAGCACCAAGATGTTAAATAGCGCAAAGCTAAGAGCGATGCGTCTCGTTCTTACGCCAGCAATCCGCGCAGCATACGCGAGCGTGCCAATCAGATTAATTCCTGCGGTAAGAGTGCATATAATTATTAGTTGATAGTCTATCATCACTATTAATCTCTCACAATATATTGGGTTACATAGCATTTATACAATAATGGTAGGATCTCACATAAAATAGAAAAAGCCGAATGCAAATTTTCTCGCTTACTGAAAAGAATTTCTCAATGTCAATTTGTATCGAGAATTCGTCGCAATATACCCGTTCAACAACTACAGGTGCCACTTTTGCTGACGTTCTAAATTGCGAGGAGCCTACTCTGATCACGGATAAAGATAGTATGCAAATACAGAATATTATCGCTAAGGCCATGGCCTATCCGATGGGAAAAGTCGTAAAGCATTATATGCGCGAGAGTACGATATCTGCGCCGAGGTTGCGATTACACGTGAAAGGGAACTTAAACGGTTTCTTGCCATTTGTGCAATTTTCCATGACCCCATCGGTATGCGTGGAAGTATAGACGAGTTATGGGATAGTTTCATCATTTTTACGGAGGATTATGCATCGTTTTGTGAGGAAGTTGCACGGCATTTTATTCACCACCTTCCCAATGATGAAAGTTCTACAAAAAGCGCATCTCTGATTTCGGCGCTTCGATTCAATATGGCATATGAGAGCCTTTTCAACGCCAATCCTCCAGCGGATGTCTGGCCCCTTCTTTCGAGTAATTCCGAGCTCATATGCGGCAAAGGATGCGTATTGCGTTGCCGACGGTTTATAACCAAAAAAAGTTAGAACAAGCTCAGTTTCTCAACAAAGAGTATATATCATTTAGCGTAGCATTCTCAGTTTCAGTTCAGACGAGAAAGTGCCTATTTACTGGCATTTTCCGAGGTCCACATTTGAGATGAAATTAAGCGCTCTCAATTTCGCGGTTGCGGCCATTTTGGCTTGGGGAACTACATGTTATTCAAGTAACACCGACTTTGACCGTTCGTTGTTTTTCCATTTAATGGGGCTTGCGCCGTTCCTGAATGGACCACTTGAAAATGAGTTAAAGGGTAATCGTAGTATGTGCCCGGTAATGTCGCGTGGCAGCCCTGCATGTCGACGCTACGATAGAGCCCGCGGTTTTGCGGATGATTAAGAATGTTACGAATGATGGATGACAAGTCCGCCGCTGTAATCACTATAGTGATTGCTCCGTTGCCCCTGCCCTTTCTGTCGTAGGTTACAAAACAAAGGACGGTTGCTGCCAAACGCCGACACTTGAAATCGTGTCATTCGGTAAACTGTACGAGGACACCACTCTTGACTAGTTTCGCCAATTCTTCAGCGTCCCAATTTGTAAGGCGGACACATCCGTGACTAGAAGTCTTTCCAATACGAGAAGGATCAGGCGTTCCGTGGATCCCATAGGTAGGTTTTGAAAGAGCAATCCAGACAGTTCCAACCGGACCGTTCGGACCTGGAGGAATAGTTAAAACCTGCTCATTATTACCTTGCTTAAAGTTAATTCGCGGATTGTAGGTATAGTTGGGATTTATCGCAATTCTCTTGACTTGAACTGTACCCGATGGTGACGGGGTATCAGATGAGCCAATCGTTGCTGGATACGCGACGACAAGCGAGCCTCTCGCATCATATCCACGAACCTGCTTGCGAGCCTTATCAGCGATTATGGAATTAACCTTTGCGCGCTTTGCCTTGCTCAGGTTGGGAACTCTGACAACAGAACCTGGCTGATTGAAGTTGACGCCAGGGTTTATCTCTTTCAGGTAGCCTTCATCGATTTGGAAGCGTTCCCCGAGCATCTCCGTGACAGATGTATATGCCATCGCCTGCAATTGTGCTTTCTCAGCATAGTCACTTGGGATGGACGCAACATACTGGCGCCCGACATCCTCGTTCGTGATAACATACTCTTTGAAGGCGGAACCACCCGTCACATTTAATTCAGCCTCAATTGCCGCCAAATCGGCTGGATTCAGGTACTTCCCAGTTATTTCGCCATATGCCGCTGCAGCTTTGTCTACGTTACTGCCCAGGCGGCCGTCGATAGCTCCTGGAGAAGCCCCGGCCCTATCGAGGAGGATTTGATAGGCCGCAAGTTGGTCTTTGGCACCAATCCCTGTTGGCATTTCAATCGCAGGAGCCATATCTTCTGCCGTTGGTACATAACTAGACGTGACGGAGTTATGGTTTGATTGCTGTATAGCGATGCTTCCGGTTGTCGTATGATCGAGGTTATCGTTGGAGCGAACGATAGGTTTAGCAGCTGTTTGATTTCGCTGTTTTTGCTCACCATTTACGCGTAAAAATTTTTTCCCAGCTACAGGATTCGAGCGATTGGTCATCTGGTTTGATGTTCGAGTATCTGCGGCGTCGACGGCGTCGAAAAATTGACGCGAACTGATAGGTGCAAACGGCGCTGCAGACCAAGCCGCAGTCGATTGTATGCATGTCGACAATCCGAAAATCAGAACAAGGCAGGCATAACCACAGGAATGACGCATATCAGAAGGACCTATTAGATTATTTCTAAATAATACTAATATGGTTAAACCTTAGTTATTGGCCGCGCGTATTGTCGAATACGCGAACGATTTCGCGAACAATTCTATCGTGATAAACGCGGAAGAACTCCTTTAGCCTTCAATCCAACGTCCGAAGATGTGCGAAACATAAGGCTCTTCTTCGAAATAGCCACGAGGTATCGTCGATGTTAGCGGTTTTCCTTGAGATGCGTATTATACGAGCTTCACAAAAAAGGGACAGGACGCAGTTGGAATAGCTCGGCGGCACACTCAGAGGCAAATACCTACTTGATTGCCTAATTCCCGTTACACTTCCCGTAACTACTGACGCGACCGCGTTAAGGTACTAATACAAAGACAGTGCTCTTGATGCATGGTGCGGGGCTGTGATCGAGCTTAACTTTTGATCATATGACCTCCAGCAGGCATTACCGAAGGATACGGGAAGATAGCCATATATAATTCAGCCTGCGAAAATTTGCTCAAAAATCGATCGAGCCAATACCCGTAGGCTTTAACTCTAGCTGCGCGATAGTGCGATTACTGGGTCAAGTTTAGAGGCGTTGCGGGCCGGTATGAAACCAAAGCCAATGCCGATCAGACTGGAACAGAGAAGAGCAATTACGATTGATAACGGTGAATATATCAGTTCAAACATGGTACTGAAATGAGAAAAGGCTGCGCCAAAACCAACCGCGAGCAAAACTCCGACGACACCGCCCGTCACACAAACTAAGACAGATTCTATCAGAAACTGCTGCAGAATATCGCTCTGCCTCGCTCCTATAGCCATGCGAACGCCAATTTCATTAATCCGCTCGGAGACCGATACGAGCATGATGTTCATCACACCGATACCGCCCACAAACAACGATATCGCGGCTATGCTCGCAACCAACAGGGCCAAGGTACCAGTCGTTTCCTCAACGGTTCTTTGAACGCTGCTTGTATTGAAAATGAAGAAGTCTTTTGTTCCGTGCCTCAAGCTCAGAAAGCCTGTGATTAGCTTGTCAGCCAGGGTGGCTTCAATCGTTTCATTAACTCTAACGATAACGGAGTGAAGTGTGCGGGTTCCCGTCATACGTGTTTGAACTGTGGTATAAGGGAGAAAGATCTCAAGGTTTTGCGCGGATCCCGCTCCTTGATCTTCAGCCTTGACCACCCCAATGACCCGGACCGGTACAGATTTGAGCAATACAGTCTTTCCAATAACTGACCCTTGATCGTTCGGAAACAGGCTCTTTCTAGCATTCTCATCAACGACAGCCGTCTGCTCAGTATCCCGGACTTTATTTTGATCAAAGAGACTGCCTTCCATGAGCTTACTGTTGCGTGTTGAGAAGTACTGCTCGTCCACACCGTTCACATTTACGCTCACTTCCTTATTTCCAACTCTAACAGTTGACACTTGCAGCACCGATGGCGTCGCGGCAACAACATAAGGCAATTTCGCAATTTGATGCGCATCGTCTAGGTTAAGAGTGGTAATTTGGGCTGCCTTCAAGTCGCCAAAACCACGACCTGGAATGATGTACAGTGTATTGGTTCCTAGGTCTCTGATCTGATCGAGAACCCTCTTCTGTGAACCTTGGCCTAGTGCAACGACACAAACAACAGATGCCGTTCCGATAATTATTCCAAGCATGGTGAGGAAGGTTCGCATTCTGTTTGCATTCATCGACCTCAGTGCCATGGAGAAAGCTTCTGTGAAACGAGCTCTCAAGCCTGAAAAACTGTGTTGCTTAGCTGTATCAGAACGATAAGGCCTTGAAGGCGGGATTGTTTCCGTACCATTATCAGCTCGCTGACTGTCTGAAATTATCGAACCGTCACTTATCTCAACTATCCGCGGTGCACGTTCCGCGATCTTGCGATCGTGTGTTACGATTATAATCGTGTGCCCATCACGATTTAACTCGTCGAGAATTCTCAGCACTTCGTCCCCGCTATGGCTGTCCAGCGCCCCCGTTGGCTCATCAGCCAGAATAACGTCTGCGCCGTTAATAAGTGCACGTGCAATTGAAACTCTTTGTTGCTGTCCTCCTGAGAGCTGCGCTGGTCTGTGACCCGTCCGATCGCCTAGTCCCAATCGCCGCAGAATATCGACAGCTTTACTCCGACGATCATCTCGCTTGCAGCCGGCATAAATAGCAGGCATTTCAACGTTTCCTATCGCATCGAGTTCTTCAAGAAGATGGTAACGCTGGAATATGAAACCAAAATGCTCACGCCGCAATTCTGCAAGCGCGTCTGGTACGAGGTTAGAAGCCTCACGCCCTGAAATATGATAGGTTCCTCCGCTAGGTCTGTCGAGGCAGCCAATAATGTTCATTAGAGTTGATTTTCCGGACCCTGATGCGCCAACTATGGCAACCATCTCACCCCGTTGGATAGTCAAATCTACGTGGTCTAACACCGTCGTGAAACCATCTCCTGACGGATAGCGTCGGCAGACACCTTTGAGGCATAACAACGGCGCTTCCGACATGTTAAAATCCTATACTAACGGAACTGGATTGCTCATTTGTTTCGTTGGTCTGGTTGTCTGTCAGCACCCTTTCACCATCTTGGAGACCAGATTTGATTTCCGTGTTGATTTTATCTGTTATGCCTGTCTCGACCGTGCGTTGGACTAAGTCACCCTTTGCACTCAACACACGCACAGTTGCGCTGCCATCCTCATCGTCAAGGTGCAACGCAGAAACAGGCGCTACCAAAACGGAACTGGCTTTAGCCAGAACTATGTGAATCTCAGCTGTCATGTAGGTCTTGAGGGCCCCATCGGGATTGGCCACGCTAAAAAGCCCCTTGTAGTAAATTGCTGACGCAGTTGCTGGGGTTTGTGCCGACGAACTACTGGCGGAAAAACTCTTGTCGTTTACGATCGAGTCAGGTGCGGGCAAGATTTCTTTTAGAGTTGCCTCATAGCGCTTGGCGCTTTGTCCTGAGATAGTAAAGTACAGAGGCAGCCCTGCGCGAACGTGTGTCACGTCGGCTTCTGAAATATCCGCTTCGACAGTCATGGTATCGAGATTACCCAAGATTGCGATGGTTGGCGCTGATTGAGATGCATTCACAGTCTGCCCCTCCTGAACAACGGTTGCTAACACAGTCCCGTCCATCGGTGCGGTAATACGAGTATACGCCAAGTTTGTTTTTGCAATTTGGACTTCGATTTTGGATGCAGCAATTGTCGCTTCTGTATGCCGGAGTTGAGCTTGCTTTTCTTTGACGATACTAACCGATTTCTCATATTCAGAACGCGCGATAGCGCTTTGCCGTACCATAAGTAGGTTGCGTGCAAGATCGAGTTTAGCCAAGTCAAGTTGTGCGATGTCTTGATCGCGCGTCGCTTCATTTTGCTGCAAAGTCGCTTGTGTCTTTTGCAGATCGTTCTGTTGAGACGTCGAGTCTATTATTGCGACGACATCGTTTTTGTTCACTCGTTGCCCGGGCTTGACTTTCAGGGCGAGAATCCTCCCCGTAGCTTGGGCACCGATCGCGACCAATGTGCGCGGTTTCACGATACCGGTAGCAAGAACTGAGCTTTCAAGGTTTCCACGGTGGATTGTCGACGTGGCCGGCTCAAGCACTTTTCTTGAGAAGTGCAGGACTGCGATGTAGCCCAATGTCAAAACCACCAGTACAAGAACGAGCCAAAACCGCCATTTATAACGCCGATATGTTGTTGATTTCATCGAAGCCTCGATCCAGGGGCCGAAAATGTATCAGATAAGTTTGTTGTGAAATGAGGCTTGGTGTTTGTGTCCACTATTTCCGGGGTACTTGTATCAATCCGACCATCCCAGCCGCCTCCGAGCGCTTTTTGCAACGCTATATAGCTGAGAACGAGGTCTGTTCCGGCCGCGTTGAAGGCGGTTTCGGAAGCGAACAAATCTCTTTGGGCTGTCAACACTTCGATGAAGCTCTTGTTTCCTGCCTTGAACTGCTCGATCATAAGTGTGTTTATCTTGCGGTTGTTATTGACGATCGTTCGAAGTTGCACGTACCTCAAACGGTTCTGATTGAGCGCAACACTTGCTTTTTCTACTTCACTGAGCGCAGTAAGAATTGCCCTGCGATAGGAGATAAAGGATTGGTCCCGGTTGGCTCTTGCGATAGTGAGTTCTGCATTTAGTTTTCCGCCCTCGAAAATAGGGATGGATAGTGTAGGCCCCACACTCCAGATTATGTTCGACAAGCGGGCAAGGTCGCCGAAATTCGCACCGCTCGTTCCAATGTTGCCGGTCAATGAAAGTGATGGGTAGAGTGCTGCTTGCGCCTGTCCAACCCGCGCAGTGGAGCTAGCGAAAGCACGTTCCGCTGCGCGCAGGTCTGGTCTGCTATCCAAAAGTTCAGCCGGCAAGCCTGATGGTACGCTGCGAGGGATTTTTGGAATTGGCGCGGGCTTGCGGAGTTCGACAGCAAGTGCGACCGCAGATCGACCTGTCAGAACGGCGAGATTGTTTAAGTATTTTGCGTATTCGATCTGCATCAGGGGGATTTGAGACAGAGTGCTCGCGACCTGTGTCTGAGCGCTTAAGAGATCAACTTGAGAAACTTGGCCAGCCGCAAGTTGGGTCCTCGTGAGATCGGCAGTGTTTTTTTGCGAAGTTACAGTGCGGCGCGCGATGCGGATATTTTCCTGGATTTCCCTTAAATGAGCGTAGTTCGTTGCGATGTCGCCGATCACGATTACGAGTACTGCGCGCATTTGTTCATCTACTGCCTCTACATTGTAGTATGCTGCTTCCACACTTCGCCGATTGCCCCCAAAAAGATCGAGCTCCCATCGCGTGGTGAAGAGTTGGCTGGCACTATTCGTCGCGATCGTTCCAGCGGAATCTGATCGCTTCATACCGGTTTCACTATCGAGGGTTGGAAATTGCGATCCGCTCTTTGCGGCGAGCTGTGCACGGGAGAGACGCACCTTGGCCTTCGCTTCGGCAACGCTGGTGTTCGAAGCAATTCCATCGGTAACTAGACGTTCCAGGACGGGATCGTTGAAACTCCTCCACCACTTGCCCAGGACGGCTTGTCTTAGATCGGCTTTGCTACTCCATGATTGAGACGGCGTAACTATCGGCTTTTGATAATCCGGTCCCACTGACACACATGCGGTTATTGTAGTCAGGATAACTCCTGTGAGGGTCAAATGGGAGATTTGTTTGAACAATTGTAGATCCCGGATACCAACATGAATGACTTAAATTAAAGACAGCTGTTTCGAACTCTCGCGCAATCGCCGCAAACAAACGGCAGATTTTCCATTTCTGAAGGGTGCCGCAGTGAACCATGTTCTTCGCTGTGGACCCTGCGGTGCTTGGATATCATTCGCGGATTGCCGCGGCATTACGACTTCTAAAGGTTAAATTAAATCTTGAATAAATGTTTCGCGAGCTTCCAGTCGAACCGCGCATTGGCCTTTGTATTTTAAAGCGTAAATTTGACGTCGACGGTAAGATGTAAAATTCATTTCCATTCATACTCGTTTTTAGAAATTAATTTAGACGTATAAATAATGTGAAATTTAAAAAATGATATCCTATCTAATAGCGATTACATATTTGCGAGTGGAACAACGTGTCTGATTTTTAATTCCTCGAAACAGTGTGCATTTGGAACACGTTTTGAGAATTAGCAATTAAGGCGCTAGAGCCGTATATCAATTTCCGGAAATGTTTTGAGATTTAGTAGAGAAGATCGATGCGTTTGATGGGCTTTCGAACTTCACGGAGTTGGGACTAAGGCTACGGCGTCGCGAATGAGTTGGATGGTGAACAGGAGCTTTAATCCTGACCTACTGCATTCTACAGTTTTAGTTAATTGAGTAATCGAGGTCGATGCGAGAGTAGGTCAAGGGGCTCGTTTGGTCTGATGGAAGTGGCGATAAATGCATAATGTCTTCATCGCCACAAATTTTGAGATGGGCTTCTACCCGTAGGGGCAACATCAACTGAATGGTTCCTTCCACTCATTAGACTTTGATGACCCTCTGTCAAAATCGCGCGACAGAAGCTTGCCTTCCTAAGACTGTTGACGGCTCGCTATTTGTCTACAGCGTCCTTCATTTTGAGGATCCAATTTTCAAAACTGAAAAGTCACGCCGTAGATATTTTTCCATCAGTTGAGCGAAGATCGGATTTGAGGTGTCATTTGATGTCTTGGAAAGGATTGTGATTGTCGCCGCGCACAAGGCACCAGCTTGGACTGTACGCCCCTTTATTTCATTGCTGTCGCCTGTGGACATGGTCTTTCGCCAAGCTTCGTCAAGATCGTCAACCGCTCGTTCAGCAGTTGAACAATCACCATAGGCAAGCGATACCACGACACCTGGTCGCTGTTGGATTTGCACATCCGCTATAATACCGCCAAAGTAGGGTGACAGCCCTTCTCCATTTTGGTCAGCTAGCTGTTTCAGTTTGCGACGCGCTCCGTCAAGATCCTGTGTGGATGCCGATAGCACTTCCCATGGATCGACTGCCTCCAGGCCGAAAAGCGGAGAAATGACGCCTGCCTGAATGATGGTGCCATCTGCATTATCTGCTTCTTTTAAACCTTTCAAAGATGTCGAGATGACGTCACTATCGAGGGTGGAAACACCTTTTTGCCCAAGCTCGACCAGGACATCTGGTGATGAAGCCTGTACAAGGCTCGTTTCACGAGGCATTACGAAGCTTGCCTCGCCCATCGTTCCACGCCAAGGACTTGCAGCATCGACTTTCGTGATGTCGATCTTGCGAGCTTCGCCATTTGCTACAAGCCCTGAAGCACTGCCGTCAACCTTTGTAAAACCGACATGTCCAAGGCGAACAAGAAACTGTTCAGTGGATTGTTGACTGTCTAATCCCCAATACGTCACAGCGGAGGGTTGCTGTCCAAAAGAGATAAAGTATTGCAATTCGTCAAAGGATATGCCGGACTTAGCAGCCCAGCTTTCTAAGCCGTAGCCAATTGGCTGAATGGCGCGAATTGCTTGAGCCAAAGCTAGTCGACGCATGCTTTCTGGCGTCGGTGCGCCATCATCGAGTTCGCGCCACCCTTGCACATTTAAAAACAGTATCGGCATGGGGTCTGAATTTGAGAAAACCTTATCAGGGAGTTGCCCCAAAGCCTGCTCTAGCGTGTTCGTGTTGTTCTGTGCTGTTGCTGAACTGCAAGATACCGCCATGAATAGTGCAAAAGCTTTTAAGCGCGTCAAATCTGTTGCCTCCTGAATTCCCGTGACCAATCTGTGCGGTGCCATTCAATCGAATATGAAGCGGTACCAACACCTATTTCCGAAGCGATTTTGCGCTTTAGGAACCGTGGTTTGAGCATCCGAGGCTAGACTAGTCAACCTTTTGAGCTGTATTGGAGTTCTCCCGTCATGAATATGGGCTATTTAATAGCCTTTAATGCCTCACGGAGGCCCTTCAGTGGTACGACAATTTCGATTTGTTGCTCTGTCGAGATTGTATAGGCAACGGTCACGTCGGATTCCTTTTCGATATTCTCGCGCGTTACGGGACCAACAGGCATCATGGCAAGGCATACGCTGTTATCGCAGCCTTTATAGGTAAGGAAAACGGGTCGAGCGTGGCCAGGAAAGGATACTGCAAGTGGATTGTTCTTACTCGCAGTTGCGGGAACGCGCAGAAGCATGAATGGCTCCCCTTCTCGCGTTGCTGCCAGCGACCAGCTGAACATCTGATCACCAGAACGATTTATTACTATTTGGCTGATGTTGCAGGTCTTCTCCTTACGCTTGAGGTTCTCATCACAAATGAGCGTCCAGTTTTCAAAGGGCTGAATTGTTCTTCGGACTTGGCCCCATTTGGCTCCTTGTGGAAGTGGTACCTCTGAGGGTTTTAGAAAGTAGCGTGCAACGCCTTCTTGTCCGGCAACAGCGAAGCTGCCGGAAGTTAAGAAGGCGAATATGCAAATGAAGAAGAATCTGATCACGGAGATGGATCAGTTCAATGTAAAGCTAAGACCGGCGCCAACACCCATCTTGCCACCTGATGTCGTCCCAGAAACGTTTCCACGGATTGTGCCGTCATCGTTGGTGTATCCCGCTCCAAATGCCAGAGCGCTTTGACCACGCCAGAACCCGCCCCCTACAGCTACACTTAGTTTTCCTGGATTTTCGTCGTAACGTAAAGACGCTGCAGCAAGTCCAATCGCTGCTGACCTGTGTGCATCGTCGCGAACACCATCAATAGTTGTGCTAAGTTCTGAGAATCGCTGGTCTGTATAACTCTTAATATCTGAGAATGCATTTTCGATGCGGTTATCAATGTAGCTGTAGTTTTGAGCCCCAGTACCAGCGAGAACGGCATTGAGTTGGCCCAAATTGACGGCGTCGGTATCCTTTATACCAGCCGCAACATTCGAAATGACGACAGGAGTACTAGGGTCACCGCCTTGAAGTGTGATCGTGTTGGAATTTGTGCCGTCAGGATTTTGGTCGTATTTTACGGCGACATTATTTAGGGCATCGACGGCATTGTTGGTTGCATTGAGCTGGGAACCATTAACAGCATCGGTCGACGTATCAGAGAGCCTTCCTGCCGCAACATTGGTGATAGTACGTTCGTTTCCCGCAGAGCCAACAGATATAGTACCTACAGGCGCTGAGCCCTGGAACGAGTACGTTTTTCCAGCTATGACAGCAGTCGCGGTCCCTATCGCCTGTTCCGTGATAGCGCCCGAACCAAGTGCAACGCTGTTGGCTGTAGGCGCTTTAGCACCTGATCCAATCGCAACAGCGTTCTCGCCCGATGCGCTTGTGGTAAAATCACCCAAAACCACCGCATTGCTACCGATATTTTGATTGATCCAATCAGAAACGGCCACTGTATCGATCTGTGTCGGATTGCCCGGTTGTGAAGGTACACCCGTGATTAATGCCTGCCCGCCATTGGTTGTAGGTATTAAACACGTCCATGGTCCGCCAACATTGGTTCCTTGACGGGAGCAGGTCGCGAGTGGATGAATTGATTGTTCAGCAAAAGCGATGGGAACAGAAGCGAAATTTGCAAGAAGCAGAGCAGAGACCGCTAAGGTGTAATGCGAAAAGCTTCGAAGTCTTTGATCTGTCAAATGGACATGAGTCTGCGATGCACGTTTTGATGCCATGATTATCCCCAAAGTAAACGGCAATTTTGTCAATTACTCAGAAGAAACGCCACGCAACCATAATACGATATCACTGCAGTACAAGTTGATTACGCCACTTGAATACAGAATATGCAAAAACCTGCCCGAATGATCTGGTATGACCCAAATCACTTGCCGATTAAGGCTAAATTAGAAATCACATCACATCATTTCATTGTCAATCGACAAAATTCACTTGCCAGTTGATTTGGATATTTGCGGTCGAAGACTGCTCTTTCATCCGAGAAAGAGACAAGCGAGAGCATCCTTCGAATAATTATAGTTGCGCTAAGTATTGGCTTTACGCGAAGCCCACCAGGAAAGGATCGTGCCGAGCGTGATCAGCCCCACTCCCACGCCGAATTCCAAGCTCGGGCGGATTCCTAGTAATAAGCAAGTCAGCAGCGCTGCAAGAACGGGGGTGAAATAGGAAGCGGTCGACAGAAGCGAAATATTGCCATGACATATGCCGCGGTTCCAGCAGCCATATGCTGTTGCAGACATCGCTTCGAATATTGCAACCTGCCCCAAGCCGTTCCAGTGAAGGATGAGTTCGGGTTCATTGGTCAAGCTGAATTTTAACCACAACACCAGAGCGGTCGCTAGGAAGTAAAAAGGAACGGCACTTTTGCCACTTTCATAGTGACGCGTAACAACGGAGTAGAGACCCCACAACAATGCCGCTGAGAAGGCGTAAATATATGCGAGGGGGTTCTCGCCGATATTGTGAAGAATGGACCGCATCGACAATTCTTGGTCGCCCTTCATGACGGCACAAATTCCCGTGAGGCAGAAGAATATGGCAATTGCCAACGTCCACGATCCACGTTGCTGCTTTGCGAGAACAGCAAACAAAATCGTAAAACTGGGCCAAAGATAATTAATCATACCCAGTTCGAGGGCCTGACTGCGGCTGTGCGCGAGGCCAATTGCCAGGGCGAGTGAAATCTCGTAACCGACGAAAAGAAGGCCGCTGTACCAGATACCGGGACGCTTCAATTCGGCGAGTCTCGGTAGCCCGAGGATTGTTGCCCCAAGCAGGCCACAGGTAGTATAGATCAGTGCCCCACCCGCAACCGGTCCAAAAATTTCCGACACACTACGGATGAAGCTGATCGATACACTCCAGAGCGGTATTGCCAACATTCCAATCAACGTAGGTACTTGAAGGTTTATCGATTCATTTTTGGTCGTCGGTAGATTGGTCATGACTTGCATTCACATGTGGATTTGCTGACGTCGGAAGCGCCAAGACATCCACCGTTAGGACTATCTCGAATTGGTAACTATTACACTGGCGCCACCAGAGCTTCTAATAGGAATAGCGATACTTAGATTTGATGCGCTCCGAATTGATTGAGACAGCCTATAGCGCGTAAGTCTGGGATTGTGTCGATTATTTTAGAGGCTGGATAGGTATTTCGTAGCCGATCACAACTTTCTTCTGGCGGCGCCCCAGCGCGGAATACGGGTCAAACTCATTATTGCGTTTTGTGCAATACAATCGCAATTTTGATGTCGATTGTTATCAATTAACGGCTTCATTAGATTGGCTTCAACAAGATAACAAGCGGTGATGCCGCAGAAGGGCAAATATCATGTTGAAGCAGATCAAGGGTCTTCACCACATTACTTCGATGGCGGCAGACGCTGCGCAGAACAACAACTTTTTTACCAACACACTTGGTCTGCGTCGCGTCAAAAAGACCGTGAACTTCGACGAACCAAGTGTCTATCATCTTTATTATGGCGATGAAGTCGGCACCCCGGGCTCAGTTATGACCTACTTCCCATTCCCTAACATCGTTCGCGGTCGTCCGGGTGTTGGTGAAGTTGGCGAAACAGATTTCGCTGTGCCAAAGGGTTCACTGGGCTTCTGGAAAGACCGTCTGGTCGCAAAGGGCGTAACCGGCCTTGAAGGCGACCGTGCGTTTGGTTCCGAGCGCCTGCGTTTCCAGGGTCCGGATGGCGATGGTTTTGCACTCGTTGAAACCACAGATGACAAGCGTGCACCATGGATGAGTGCAGGCGTTTCCGAAGATGTCGCTATCCGCGGCTTCAGCGGCGCACGTATGCGGCTTCACGATATTGATGCCAGTGCCGAACTGCTCAAGTTCATGGGTTATGAACGCGCTGAAACTGAAGGCAATGTCAGCCGCTTCATCATTCCAAATGGCAATGGTGCCGATACGATCGACCTCGAAGCTCTGCCTTCCGCTCAGGCGGCACGTCAGGGCGCAGGCTCTGTCCACCACATCGCCTTTGCGGTGCCTGATCGCGCTGCACAGCTTGAAGTGCGCAAGGCATTGATGGACACGGGCTACCACGTTACGCCAGTGATCGACCGCGATTATTTCTGGGCGATCTATTTCCGCACTCCGGGCGGCGTGCTGTTTGAAGTTGCGACCAACGAACCCGGCTTTGACCGCGACGAAGATACAGCGCATCTGGGCGAAGCACTTAAACTGCCAAGCCGCTATGAGTCCCATCGCGATCGCATCGAAGCCAATCTCGAGCCCTTAACTGATAAATAACTGGATGCCTCCGGCTTTGCCGGAGGCGCCCTCCTTTGGAGGATATCATGACAAAAAATGAATATATCAGCTTCCGCCGCGACGGCGTTGCCGGTTCGCCGGTTATTATCGCGTTTCACGGCACAGGCGGCAATGAACATCAGTTTACCGGGCTGATCGACCAGATGCTGCCCAATGCAGGCATTGTAGCGCCACGCGGCGATGTATCGGAATTTGGTGCCAATCGCTTCTTCCGCCGTACAGGCGAAGGTATCTATGACATGGATGACCTACACCTGCGCACGGAGAAGATGCTGGGTTTTATAAGCGAGGTCCGCGAGCAAAATCCGGATCGTGAGATCTATGCACTCGGCTATTCAAATGGCGCCAATATTCTGGCGTCCATGCTGTTTCGTGACCCAAGCCTGTTTGACCGTGCTGCACTCATGCATCCGCTGATTCCGTGGACACCGGAACCGCAACCAGAACTCTCTGGTAAACGCGTTCTGATCACGGCTGGTGAAGTTGATCCGGTCTCGCCACTCAAGCTATCAAAGAGCCTGATTGAATGGTTCAAAGCACAGGGTGCGGATGTGGACGCACTGATTGCACCCGGCGGCCATGAAATCCGCCCGGCAGAACTTGAAAGCCTAAAAAGCTTTCTGTGTGCAGCCTGATAGTGGCATCCCGCAATGCACAATTAAAACCAGAAAGCCCCGGTGAGCAAGCGCTCACCGGGGCTTTTTTCTTCAAATCCAGTATCGGTTTCACTGCATTATTATTACATTCAGCGCAATATAAGCGCAATTATTAGCGCAATTGTTATCAATTATCAATCCGGCTATTTTGGGTTCAACAAGATCTCAGGAACAACCAAACGATCTCAGCCAACACTAAACCAACTCACATCAAACGGAGATAACCATGTCCAACAAGCTTGAAGTTCTCACCCCATCCAACAGCCAGATCATTTTCATCGATCATCAGCCACAGATGGCTTTTGGCGTGCAGTCCATCGACCGTCAAGTTTTGAAGAATAATACCGTTGGACTGGCCAAGGCTGCGAAGGTTTTCAACATTCCAACCGTCATCACCACGGTTGAAACCGACAGCTTTTCCGGCCCGACCTATCCGGAACTGCTCGATGTATTCCCGGATGCGCCGCTTCTCGAACGCACCTCGATGAATTCATGGGACGACTTGAAAGTTCGCGAAGCGCTCGCAAAGGGTGCTGCTGAAGGTCGCAAGAAAATCATCGTTTCGGGGCTCTGGACCGAAGTCTGCAACACCACTTTCGCGCTTTCAGCTCTCAACGACACCGATTACGAAATCTACATGGTCGCTGATGCATCGGGCGGAACTTCGCTGGAGGCCCACAATTACGCGATGGACCGCATGGTTCAGGCTGGTGTTATCCCTGTCACATGGCAGCAGGTGTTGCTTGAATGGCAACGCGACTGGGCGCACCGCGAAACCTATGATGACGTCATGAATATCGTGCGCGAACATTCAGGGGCTTACGGTATGGGCGTCGATTACGCATATACAATGGTACATGGCGCAAAATCGCGGAGCCATCACCAAGGCCCACGCCTCGACCCAAAGCCTGCGTTCTAAAACCCAAAATGGCCCGGCTTGACTGCCGGGCCAGTCCAAGCGGTGTGAATGTACAATCATTCGTACACTGCTCATGATATTTGCAGTTGAGCTGCGCGCCCAAGCCATTCCCTTTCAAAGCATCTGAATTTTCAAAAAGGAAACAAGATGACTGCCGCCACTCTTCCCAGACAGGACACCGCAACCGGCCCATTGAGCTTCCGCGTTTTCAGAGCGCTTTGGATCGCCACCATTATCTCCAATATTGGCACATGGATGAACGATGTCGGGTCTGCGTGGCTGATGACCTCGCTTTCCCCAAGCCCGATGTTTGTTGCACTTGTTCAAGCCGCGACAACGCTCCCAATGTTCTTGCTGGCACTTCCTGCCGGTGCGATGGCCGATATCGTTGACCGGCGCAGGTTACTTCTAAGTGCTCAGATCCTAGGGCTCTTCGGTGCCGCAGCACTCGCGGTGTTGACGTTAGCTGGTCTCACCACTCCTTGGGTGCTTCTTGGCGTGACTTTCGTCCTGGGCATATCTGCAGCACTCAGCGCTCCGGTCTTTCAGGCAATCGTTCCGGAACTTGTGGACAAGCAAGCTTTACCCGATGCCGTCGCCTTAAACAGTCTCGGTGTTAATATCTCACGCGCGATCGGTCCCGCACTGGGCGGGATTATTGTCGCAGCGGCCGGCATTCCAGCTGTATTTGCGCTTAATGCTGTCTCGGTAATCGCCGTCCTGGGTGTTATCTTCTTCTGGAAGCGTAAACCAACGGAATTCGCACTTCCGCCTGAACATTTCTTCGGCGCGCTCCGCGCAGGCTATCGCTATGCACGCCACTCGGCGGCGATGCGTCTGGTCCTTATCCGATCAGCTGGCTTCTTCCTGTTCGGAAGCGCGTTGTGGGCCATGCTCCCTCTGGTGGGGCGTCGGGGTCTTGGTCTGGAAGCTGCCGGTTATGGTGCTTTACTCGGCTGTATGGGTGCCGGCGCAGTGCTCGGTGCGTTCA
The DNA here is from genome assembly GCF_030268145.1 of Brucella sp. NBRC 12950. NCBI lineage: Bacteria > Pseudomonadati > Pseudomonadota > Alphaproteobacteria > Hyphomicrobiales > Brucellaceae > Brucella > Brucella sp. NBRC 12950. Next base: position 137,667 of record NZ_BSQC01000010.1, on the reverse strand, counting down.
TCTTGAAAAGGTTGCGCAAGAACGTCTCCGCAAACACAATCTCCATATGGGCAACTCTGCTGTTTGCCTTTGCGACCCTCACGCTCGCGCTGGTACCAAATGCATGGATCGCAGGCGCTGTCATGTTCCTTGCTGGTCTGGCTTGGATCGGAATGCTGACGTCGCTCAATGTGGCTGCTCAGATGGCATCACCAGGCTGGGTCAAGGCACGTGCTCTCGCCGTCTATCTTCTTGTGTTCCAGGGCGCAATGACAGGCGGAAGCATCCTCTGGGGGACAATTGCATCGCGTTTTAGCGTTACAACCGCACTGGTAGTTGCGTCCCTCGCGCTTGTGATCTCTCTGCTTCTCGCCCGCTTCTGGAAGTTGCCAAAAGACTCGACCACCGACCTTGCACCTTCAAATCACTGGGCAGAGCCCGTTGTTGCAGTCCACCCAGAAGGTGATCGCGGGCCGGTCTTGATCGAAATCGAATACCAGATCGAGCCACAACGGATCGGCGAATTTACGGCCGCGCTCCGGAAGTTTAGTGCAGTCCGCTACCGCGATGGCGCAATACGCTGGGATTTGTGGGAAGATGTTGCAGTACCAGGCCGTGTCGTAGAAGCCTTCATTGTCGAGAGTTGGATCGAACATCAGCGCCAACATGCCCGCGTCACCCATTCAGATCAACTTGATCAGAAGACACTAAACAAGTTTCATCTTGGCGATACGCCGCCGGTTGTCCGGCATATGCTTAAACCGGTATAATTCACTGCTTTCAAACAAAAAGTAGCGGCCCTTCCGAGCCGCTACCCTCTCGTTTCGTATCTGACTGGAGGCCATCAAATCCGAACGAAGAATTGCGATTAGAATGAACGCTGAAAGCGGACCATTCCCTGCCAGGCTTTCTCTCCCTTGAGTTCGGAGCGATCATCTGACCACTTCGTGTACGAGATTTCCGGCGTGACAGTGAAACCGGGGACCAGGGTATAGGCAACGTTTGCAGTAGCTGCAAAACGACCGGCGTCCTCATAAGCTGCCTGGACGTTGATTGTCGCCTGCTTGGTCGCCTTGAATTTGGCGCCGCCCCAAACAGCCCAATCTCCACCCCAGGTGCCATAGAAGCTGTCTACACGACGAACGCCACGCCAGCTACCGTCAGCGAAACGCTGCGTAACCGTGTAGTTGTCGTCGTTAGACTTGTAGGCGCCCTGGACCCAAACCGAAAACTGTTCCGTGACATTCACATCAAGGCGAACCTTTCCGGCCCACTCTTCGTTGAGTGCATCATAAGCGCCTACGCCTGCGATGGAACCCCAAGCTAGAGCAAACTTCAGGCCGCCAACAACGTGCGGTGTGTAGTCATCAATCGTTACATCGACATCAGAGTCGCCGTTGCCGCCTTGTTCAAGGGCTACCACGGCAGAAAAACCGTTCTCGCCTTTGAAGGTGTAGCTAATCGCATTGGTGCGGGTGCCGCCAGCGAGAATGACGTCGTCGTTCATGACATCGCCAAGATAGCCAGTGAAGGTCACGAATTTTGATTCATCGAGTCCAAGACGCAAACCGCCGAGTTCGATGTAAGCAAAGCGGAGCTGGCCGCTCGCGCCGTTATCACCATTGTTCCAGTCGTAACGAACATCAGCATAGGTCTTAAGAGTGCCAAGATCGGTTTCGGAAGCAGTGGAGAAACGAAGCTCGAAGCGTGATTTCATATCATAGGTGTCGCGTTCGAGCTGGGACAGACGCTTCGCGTAGACGTTATCGCCCCCTTTTATGTCGTAACGCAAGTATCCGTGGATACGCAGGCAGGTCTCAGTGCCAGGAATATAGAAATAACCCGCGCCGTAAGCGTCGCAAACACGGACATATTCAACTGCTTCTGGCTCTGGTGCAACGACTGCATCTGCTGCCTGTGCAATAGATGCGAACGAGAATACCGCAGCTGATGCGCCGAGAAAATACTTAACCCTCATAAATTAACTCCATAAGCGAGGTGTGACGCGACGGCTTATAGAATAGAAATGATCGAATGCAATAAATATAATGTGTATTTTTGATGAAATTATTTGAGAGGGAATTAATTTAATATTTTACAAAAATGTCTTATATTTATTTCGCTTAGTATAAGCTGATAAGAGAACGATTCGGCGATATGGATTACCGATTTGTATTCCGTCGACTAACATGTTTTTGTGACAGATTTTTAAACTCATGTGTTCCTTTGAACGTGTTCGGCTTTGCTCTGAAAACCAAAGCTAGGTTGGGCACGTTGATGTTTGGCTTGGATTAATTTAACTCAAAAACATCTGGGGAAGCTTGAGCTTGTCGGGTTAAGCCAGTATCAGGCCACTTGATGGTTCCTCCTCATCCCCTAGAAGGCATATCCTTAATGACAGTAAAATTCCTTGTTACTCACTCAGGCGGATTTCATGCCGACGAGTTAATGTCGAGCGTTATCCTCACCAAGGTGTTTCCCGACGCTGAATTGGTTCGAAGCCGCGCTCCTGAATGGATCACCCCCAACAGTGACCGCGTAATTTATGACGTGGGAGGCGCATATGATCCCACAGCACAGATTTATGATCATCATCAACGCGATGCTCCCCGCCGATCTGACGGAAGCGCATTCAGTTCTTTCGGTTTGATTTGGAAACATTACGGTGAAAGCTATTTAGAATCTGCGGGCATTCCGCAAAAGGATATCGATCTCATTCACAAATCTTTTGACGAGAGCTACGTGTTGCCAATCGATCTCGTGGACAATGGTGAGCTAAGCCCTTCTACGGCAGGTCAACTCGCAGCATTGACCCTGCCTGTTTTGCTCGAAACACTTAAGCCTGTTTTTGACGATATCAGGCTGGATGCTGACGATTGTGCCTTTCAACAAGCGCTTGGGATCGCGCGCAGCTTGGTTGAAGCTAAAATTGGGGGTATTGCTGCAAAATACCGCGCGCAATCAATCGTGTCGTCCGCAATTGCAGAAGCTGGCGATAGCCGCGTTCTGGAACTGCCAAGTGGCATGCCATTTCGGTCAGCCATTGAAAATGCCGGTGCTGATCATCTTTTGTTTGTCGTTCATCCCCGCAAAGGTGACTGGGGGCTAACAGGAATCCGAAAATCTGATGACGGATTTGAACTACGTGCAGATCTGCCGGCTGCGTGGGCCGGGTTGTCAAATGCTGAGCTTGAGGATGCATGTGGCGTGAAAGGTGCCACATTCTGTCATAATGGACTGTTTATTGCGGCCGCTCGTACAAGGGAAGCCGCATTAGCGATGGCAGAACTTGCTGTAAATAATGTTTTAAATGAACGTTGAATTTGTCTCTTGAGTTTCAGACATAAAGAGGCTTGGCCGAGCCTCTTTATGGTTTGATTTCCACTCTACTCCTTCACAGCACCTGTCATGGACGAAACATAGTAGTCCACAAAAAATGAGTAGAGAATAACCACTGGCAGCGATCCAAATAATGCGCCGGCCATCAGCGCTCCCCATTCGAAAATGTCTCCCCTAACAAGTTCCGTCAATACTCCTACTGGAACCGTTTTATTTTCAGATGACTGTATGAACGTCAACGCATAGATGAATTCATTCCATGAAAGGGTAAAGGCGAATATTCCTGCTGAGATCAGCCCTGGCACAGCCAAAGGAAGGATGATCTTGCATAGGATTTGCCATCTGCCTGCACCATCCACGAGCGCACTTTCCTCGAGCTCGAATGGGATAGAGCGGAAGTAGCCCATGAGCAACCACGTGCAAAAAGGGATTAGAAAGGTGGGGTAGGTGAATATGAGCGCGAGGCGGGAGTCGTATATGCCAAGTTTGAAGACGATGAACGCCAGCGGAATAAACAAGATGGATGGCGGTACAAGATAGGCGAGAAATATAAGCAGTCCTACTGATCGGGAGCCAGTAAACCTGATACGTTCGATCGCGTAAGCGCTAAGAATGGATGTGATTAGTGATATAATCGTTGCAGCCGTTGCGACCAACATCGTGTTCCAGAGCCAACCAGGATACGAAGTCTCGAACAGAAGATATTTTATATGGTCGAATGTCGCATCGACCACCCAGAATGGACTGTAGTTTTCATAGTCTGTCAGTTGTGCGTTGGGCTTAACAGCAGTGATCGCCATCCAGTAGAATGGAAACAGCAATACGAAGACAAAAAGAGCGATCGGAATGTATACCGTTACGACCTTTCGCGGAAGCTTGTTTAGATACGACATACCCTGTGTATCGTCTGTGAGCGTAGCCTGCTCTAGTTTTATGTTACTGTTAGTCTTCTCCATGATCAGTCGCCTCCACCTTGTTGCCACTTTCGACGCTGCAATCCAAAGAATGAGAACATGATTGCCGCGAGCAGAAACGGGATCATCGCAACCGCTATTGCGGCGCCCTCACCGAGTTGTCCGCCCGGGATTGCTCGTTGAAAAGACAATGTCGCCATAAGATGAGTTGCATTGACTGGGCCACCTTTTGTCAAAACATAGATGAGCTGAAAGTCGGTGAAGGTGAACAGAACTGAGAAAGTCATAACGACAGCAATGATCGGTGTGAGCATCGGTAATGTTACATGTCTGAAACGCTGCCAGCTGGTGGCGCCGTCGAGCGAAGCGGCTTCCTGGAGGGAAGCGGGAATTGTCTGAAGACCTGCAAGCAATGAAATGGCAACGAATGGAATTCCGCGCCATACATTTGCAGCGATCACGGAGAGCCGCGCATTGGTGGGGTCGCCGAGGAAATTAATGGGTTGATCGATTAGCCCAATTTGCATCAAAGACCAGGAAACTATTGAGAACTGCGCGTCGTAGATCCACCAGAAGGCAAGAGCGGACAGCACCGTTGGTACGACCCAGGGTAAAAGAACTATCGCGCGAAAAAATGACTTTATGGGCAGGTTTTCGTTTAATAATAATGCGAGCCAGAGGCCAAGAGCGAACTTCAGCACTGAGGCCACAAACGTGTAAAGGACGGTATTGAAGACTGAAAGCCAGAAGACGCTGTCGTCCCAGAGAAATTCATAATTTTCTAGCCCGATAAAAATACCATCTCGCCCGATTTTGGTATCAGTGAAACCGAGCCACACACCTAAACCAAGTGGGTAAGTGAGAAAGCATAGTAGAAACACGGCGGCGGGCAGCATGAAAATGAAACCCAGCACGTCGCGGTTATTTGCCAATCGCGGCTTATTCGATTTCGAATGGGCCGGATCGTCGCGTAAACTCTTCAAGTTCGTATTCGGCATGGACATATCTCCAGAACACGTAAACGAGGAGAGGCGTGGTATTCGTCCCCGCCCCCCAATCGGCTGAATTAAACGCGATAGTAGCGGTTGGCCCGCTTTTCGGCTCCTGTCATTGCGTCCTCCGGTGTTTCAGCGCCTGTTACCGCAGCTGCGAACATATCAACAAGGACATAATCTGCCATCACAGCCGCTGACGCGTATCCGAGCGGACCCGCATAGCCGTTTGGACGAAGCGTTTCGGATGCCCGAGCATATGGGGCATGAATCGGATTGTCTTTCCACACTGGGTTATCGGCAAAGGCCTTAAGCGGTTGACAGCAATAAGCACTAGACTCTTTTATCCAATAATTCATCTGGTCTGCTTCCATCATGAATTTGAGATAAGCCTTGGCCGCCTCGGGATATTTAGTGTGCTGGAACAATAGCAGTGAACTTGTTTGGTGTAGTTCGATGCTCTTACCTACGGGCCCAATGGGGAAGTTGGTGCTGCGCATATCTTCGGCAATCTCTTTAAGTTTAGGGTCATTTTTTGCCGCGTAATATATGGACACGCCGTTTGCGGTGAGTGAAACCTGTCCGGCAAGAAATGCACGGTTGTTATTGATATCTAACCAACTCTCCGTCCCAGGAATGAATGTTGCGTAAAGTTCTTTCGCGTAATTGATTGCGGCCAGGGTCTCGGGGGAGTTTATTGTGATTTCTCCCCTATCATTGACCATTTGAGCCCCGTGGCTCCAGAGTAGCCAGTGCGCATAATTGTTCCCGTCGCCTACAGCCTTGCCATGAGGAAAACCAGCTGGTGTTCCCTTCGCCTTCATCGCTTTGCATAGTGCGAGAAATCCTGCTGTGTCCTTTGGAAACTCACTGAAGCCAGCTGCTTTCATATGACTGTCGCGATAAACGATCGCGTTACCGATCGCAGTAAGTGGCATGGCGATGAACTTATCATCTCGAACGGCATAGCCTTTCAATCCATCGTAAAATCCACCATATTTTTGGTCGAGATACGTGCCAAGCTCGGTGAGATCGACCAGCTTGTCTGGATACTGATGTGCGTCATCAAACCAGCACATGACAATATCCGGACCCGAGCCGACATTTGCGGCTACTGCCGCCTTAGGCCGTATGTCTTCCCAACTTTCCTTGTCGATACGAACGTCCACGCCGGTAGCCTCGGTGAACTTTTTGGTGTTTGCAATCCAGCTCTCTTCGTCACCCTTCACGAAAGGGGTCCAACGCAAAAGGCGCAAGCTGGCACCTTCCTCGGGTTTATATTCAGGCTCAGCAGCAAAAGCTGGCATGGAACCGAACCCGGATAGGCTCGCAGCACCGAAGATACCTGCGGTACCGGCAAGAAATGTTCTTCTTCTAATAGTCATAATGCTTCCTCCTCCAAAGATGGGACGTCTCAGAAGTGACATCCGCTGTCCCAAGCCGCGGATACCGAGATCTTGTGGAATGCGATGAATGGATAGCGTCAACGAGGAACATGGTTCCAAGGTTACGTGCATATGAATTAGGATGTCAGGCGCGTGCCATCGTTTTGGTCAAATAGATGGGTGTTTGTCGGGTCAATGGAAATAGAAATTTTCTCACCCGGCCGAACGTTCACACGTTCGCGGAAAATGCATGTGTTCTCAGTTCCACCAAAGCTCACCACGAGCTGTGTTTCATAACCGGTGGGTTCAATGACGACGACAGTGGCTTCAAAGCCTCTGGCATCAAGATGGATATACTCTGGGCGCAAGCCATATATCAGTTGTCGCCCAGCAGCACCCGGATAGGACTGTGACAGCGGGAGCCGCATGCCATCTTCCGCAACAAATACGCTGGGATGATCTATTTCGATTGTTCCTCTGATCATATTCATTGCAGGCGAGCCGATAAATCCCGCAACAAATAGATTGTTTGGATGGTCGTATAGCTCCAACGGCGAGCCGATTTGTTCGACGAGTCCATCGTGCATGACGACGATCTTGTCGGCCATCGTCATGGCCTCAATTTGATCATGGGTAACATAGACAGTGGTTGTTTTGAGGCGGTGGTGCAACTCTTTGATCTCAGCTCTCATAGCAACGCGAAGCTTTGCATCGAGATTGGAAAGTGGTTCATCGAATAGAAAAACTTGCGGATCGCGAACTATGGCTCGCCCCATTGCTACGCGCTGACGCTGCCCTCCTGATAACTGTCTTGGGTAACGATCCAAGAGATTACTTAGGCCGAGTATCCCCGCGGCATAGTTGACGCGCTCGTCCACCTCGGCCTGAGGTGCTGATTTAAGCATAAGGGAAAAAGCCATATTCTTAGCAACGGTCATGTGAGGATAAAGCGCATAGTTTTGAAACACCATGGCTATATCGCGCTCTTTGGGGGGCAGATTGTTTACTGCCCTACCCCCTATGCGTATTTCTCCATCAGAGATATTTTCAAGGCCGGCGAGCATGCGCAGAAGAGTCGATTTTCCACAGCCGGATGGCCCGACAAGAATAACAAATTCGCCATCTTCAATATCGATATTCACGCCTTTGATGACAGGAAAGGTTCCGAAAGACTTCTTCACCTCAGCAAATTGTACAGCTGCCATGCGTCTCCTCCCAGAGTGTGATCTATGAATTGAAATATCGAGAAAATGAAACTGCCGGCTCCTCACTTCCGGCACGTAATTCCTCTTTCGCTCCTCCTTTGAACGTGTTTACAAATCTCTATTGCGTTCAACCCCGCCCGACGAGAGGCATTTTGGTGGCCATTACGGTCATCGTCAACACATTTGCGTCGAGTGGCAGACTGGCCATGTAAACGACCGCGTTTGCGACATGAAGAGGATCAATCGTTGGTTCGGCTGCAATAGTTCCATTGGCCTGAATGACGCCTGTAGCGATTTTTTGCGTCATTTCACTGGCTGCATTGCCAATGTCGATTTGGCCACAAGCTATATCAAACGGACGTCCGTCAAGCGCGGAAGACTTCGTAAGCCCGGTGATGGCATGCTTCGTTGCAGTATATGGCGCGGAGTTTGGACGCGGTGTGGTCGCCGAAATCGAACCATTGTTAATGATGCGGCCACCGCGAGGCTTTTGTGACTTCATGATGCGAAAAGCGTGTTGAGTACAAAGGAATGCGCCCGTGAGATTTGCACCTACTATCCCACTCCAATCTTCGAAACTTACATCTTCAAGGGGCACACCCGGGACTGAAGTACCCGCATTGTTAATGAGTAGATCGAGACGTCCATACTTGTGCTCAATGTAATCGAACAGTGACTTTACGGAAACCGGGTTACCTACATCGGTTGCATAAGCATCGAAGTTACCGCCAGTTTCGGTTGCCAATTCAAACACTGTCTGTTCTATGACGTCTGCACGCCGGCCCGCAACAATAACGTGGTAGCCTGCACTCCCGAGAGCTTTCGAAATCGCACGACCGACACCTGTGCCGCCACCTGTCACGAGTGCAATGGATCTCGATTTTAAGATTTGCAGATCACTCATGACGTCAATTTTCCTCTCACTTTGTATGTATTGATTACTTGTCTTAAATCGCCCGGCTCCTGTGAAGAGCACAAAATCAAGTGAATAGTTTCAACCACCTGAACCCATTTTCTAAATCTGACGAGGGGCGATACTCGGCGCCCACTGGATTAGAATAACCAAGAGCTTTCAGCTTGCTCAGGATAACTTGGTAATTAAGTTCACCCTGATCTGGTTCTGCTCGCTCGGGGACTGAGGCGATCTGTACGTGGCCAATGAATGGCATGAGCGCCTCAATTTTTTTGCTGATATCGCCTTCCATGATCTGAATATGATAACAGTCGAACATCAATTTCAGATTCTTGTGATTTTGGGTTTGGATAATTGATAAGGCCTGACTCGAGGTTTTTAGGAAATATCCTGGTGCATCACGTTCGTTTAACGGTTCGATGAGAATGTTGATGCCAAAAACTGAAGAACGTTGGCATGCATAGGACAGACTGTCTTGGAATGTCCTTTGAGCTACTTCTCCAGACGCCCGACCTGCCATCACGTGTATATTGGGACATTCCAGCGCAATAGCGTAATCAATAGCCTCATCGATTGCTGCTCGCGCTTCAGTTTCTCGACCGGGTAATGCGCTGAGCCCGTTTTCGCCCTTCGTCAAATCGCCCAGACGCGTATTCAGTCCAATCATTGGCATGCCGGTTGCTTTAAGGGCTGCCGCTATGTCCCTGGGATCATAGGAATAAGGCCAATGGCATTCTACGGCATCAAATCCTGCCAGCTTTGCTGCCCTGATGGCATCAGGGAGTGGTAACTCCTTAAAAAGAAATCCCAGATTGGCAGAAAATCGCGTCATGTCAGTCCCAGTCAACATTGAATGTTTCAACGATCTGTCGGATTTGGCCATCGTTAAGTATTTTCGGCCTCATGCCGCGCGTTAATAGCGTAAGCTTGGCGGTTTCTTCGAGTTCTTCGATCGCATAGACAGCTGCCTCGAGGTCCTTGGCTGCGACAACAGGACCATGATTTGCCAGTACAACAGCACTTCTTTTTCCAGCCAGCCCGCGAATTGCATCACCCATGGCCGGATCACCGGGAATAAAGTACGGAAGCAGTTTGACCTTTCCCAGTTTCATAATCGAATAAGCAGTCAGCGGTGGCAGCATGTTCTCCGGATCAATTTCCGGGAGCATTGAAAGCGCAACAGAGTGACAGGAATGCAAATGAACAATTGCTCCAGCACGCGCGCCACGGGTTTCATAGAAAGCGGAATGGAGCGGCATTTCCTTTGTCGGTGGATCTCCGGAAATCAACGCGCCCTCGTTACTAAACAAGGACAATCTGTGTGGATCAAGTCGTCCAAAGCTGCTTCCCGTGGGAGTTACGAGCAATCGTCCGTCTGAAAGGCGCGCCGATATGTTACCGGACGAACCGCCAGTCAAACCACGGTCAAACATGGACTTAGCCAAATGGCAGATTTCTTCGCGTAGATTGGCTTCTTCGCTCATGCGGCCTCCAGCATGTTTAAAGCAACACTGAAGAAAGATGGCGTTCCAAAGTTTCCCGATTTTAAACCAAACGCAACGTCGGTTCCATGGATGCTGGCGTATGTCCAAGGGACGCCCGGTGCGATCTCCGCTCCAACGACGAGTCTGGAAACGCCCAATGCTTGCGCCACTGCACCAGATGTCTCTCCTCCAGCGACCACAAAGCGGCGAATGCCGTGACTGAATGCTGCGATTGCGATCTCTGCAAGCGCTTCCTCGACAATCGCGCCAGCGCGTTGTGCGCCAAGTTTTGATTGTACCGCTTGCAGCGATGATGGATCAGTGGTTGCATAGACGATTTTAGGGGTGCCGGCAGGAAGTGAACTTATCCAGTCAATGACTGCTGCCGTGCCACTTTCGGCTAGTGCCACAGCATCGATCTGATAACTGGCTGCGTGTTTTCTATATTCCTCGACTTGGGCAAGTGTCATAGCAGAACAGCTGCCAGAAAGTACGATCTGGCCCTCGCCGACGTTACGAGTGACCGGATCTTCACGTCTCTTATCCAGTAGACCACGCGCCGCGAAGAGAGCTGGAATTGGCCGCGCCAGAGCGCTGCCGCCGGTAATCAATGCAAGATTTTGCGAAGCTTCTGCGATAGCTTCAAGGTCAGTTTCATTGATCGCGTCTATGATTACGTGAGCCACCTCGTCGTTGGCGAGTTCTCTGAGCCGCGATCGTATTGCCCTTGAACCCTTTACAACGACGTTTCGGTCTATCAGACCCACCCTTCCCTTCACTTGAGGCGAAAGTAACCGTTGAAGGTTTGAGTCTCGCATCGGTGTGAGCGGGTGATCTCTCATCGGGCTTTCGTGGAGCAGGTTTTCGCCGACGAACAAGTGCCCCATGAAGACATTGCGATTATTCTCCGGAAAAGCTGGACAATAGATTGTTTGCTTTGTTGGTAGGGCATTCATCAGCGCTTCAGCGACAGGACCAATATTGCCCGTATCGGTGCTGTCGAATGTCGAACAATATTTCCAGTAAAGTTGCTCAATATCGCGTGCCTTAAACCATGCAAACGCGGTTAGCACCTGATCAATCGCTTGATGTTTTGGGATTGTTCGACATTTAAGAGCAATGATCTCGATTGATGCGGCCTGTTGAACAGGCTCTGCCGGATCCGGTAATCCGAGCCGAAGCGACACGGGATAACCACTACGGGCCAGTAGACCTGCTAAATCCGTTGCACCCGTAAAATCATCAGCGATAGCTCCCAGAACAATAGCCATGTATCAGTCTCCCATGCCCGGTAAAATTACCCCGCTGCCCAGAGCAAGGCTTTTTGCCACCGCAGCATCATCCTCCAATCCGTAGCCCGCCCGCGCAGTTTGATCAAACAGTGCCAAGGCTGCTTGGCTAAGTGGTGTTTTGGCTCCACATTTGTTTGCCTCGGACGTCACGATTCCCATGTCTTTTACAAAGATGTTAACAGCTGATCGCGGCGTATAATCTCCCTCCACGATATGGGGTCCGCGATTTTCGAACATCCATGATGTGCCTGCAGACACTTTAATAACATCAAAGACCGTTTCCAGGTCGAGACCAACCTTTGCCGCCAATGTCAACGCTTCGGCCGTCGCTGCTATGTGAACGCCCGCCAGCAACTGGTTGATCATTTTCACCTTCGAACCCATTCCAGCTTCATCTCCAAGACGAAATACCTTTGCGGCGATCGAACCTAAAGCATCGCTGGCTTTTTCAAACGCTTGTTCTGGACCCGATGCCATCACCGTGATCTCGCCGCTTAGCGCTTTTTGTTGCCCGCCTGACACCGGCGCATCTAGCACAAGCATGCCTGCATTTTGGAGCCGCGACGCTAATTCCACACATACGCTTGGTGCCATGGTAACGCACAAGAGAAACACAGTTCCCCGTGCGGCAGTTGTCAAGGCTCCGTTCGGTCCAAACAGCACGTCTTTTGCCTGATCCGAATTAACGACAAAAACGAACACAAGGTCGCTTGTTCCAGCATCAGCTGCCGTCGCGTAAGCTTCGCCCCCTTGCGCAGCGAAGCGATCGAGCGTGTCCTTGCGAAGGTCGACACCCTTCACATGGAACCCAGCGCTCAGAAGACGAGTTGCTGCTCCCCAACCCATGGAACCTAAACCGATAACAGTAATGCTCTGTTGGTGAGTCACTTCACTTCATCCTTGTCCCAGTTCATCATTCATATGAATTCTGATGATTTCATCAAATGATGTGTCGGCGACAAATCCCAATTCCTGAGCGCGGCGGGCATTGAAATCCTGCGGCCAACTGTCCACTATCTTTGCGATTAACGGGTCGCGTTCGCGTCTAATCAAGGCAACGACCTTATCTCCAGCCGCTCGGCGCAAGGCTTCAATCTGTTCACCAACAGTCGCGGATAACCCAGGCATGTTGAGAATGCAGCGGTGTCCTAGCAGTTGAAGATCGAGGGTTGCTGCATGTATCAAAAAGCCGACGGCCCGGCGCGGACTGACATGCCAGTGCCTGACGGTATCATCTACAGGTAGAATAGCTTCTTTTCCAACGAGAGGTTCCCTGAGAATATTGGAGAAAAAGCCTGAGGCAGCCTTATTGGGTAATCCCGGTCTAATGCAAACGGTTGGTAAACGAATGCCGATGCCATCAAGAAAGCCCCGGCGGGTATAATCAGCAAGCAAGAGCTCACCGATCGCTTTTTGTGTCCCGTAGCTTGTGCGTGGAGTTAAAAAGAACTCATCATCGATGCGCTCGGGAAAAGGTGCGCCGAAGACAGCGATCGAAGAAGTGAAAACTACACGTGGTTTATATGGCGCGGCTTCGCCCTGTCTACGTATGGCCTCCAATAGATAGCGTGTGGCGTCAAGATTGATTGCGTAGCCTTTTTCAAAATCAAGTTCCGCCTCGCCGGACACGATTGCCGCCAAATGGAAGATTATATCGGGTCGGCTGGCAATGAGTGAAGGAAAAACGTTCGGATCGGAGATGTCAGCGGATATGGCTTCAACCCGCCCGCTAAAACCACAAGGTGCCTCGGGAGCTATAACATCCACCAATGTCAAAGACTGAGCCCCGGATCCTCCCATTGACTCTGGTGCAGCTGCGATTTCGTTTGCTAACTTTCGTCCCACCATCCCGGCTGCGCCGATGATCATTACATGCATTCGAGTTGCCCCTCTTTGTAAATCCTATATTACTAACGCTCACCGGTTGGCGGATTGGCGATTTTTACTACTGGTTATCATTGACTTCTGCGTTGAGGCGTAGATCCGTTCCTCGTGCACTGCGAAAGCCGCCATGGCAGCGGCCTGGTCATGTCGCTCCAACGCGTTGATGATCTGCAAGTGGTCCGAGTAACTCCCTTCCAACGCGCCAGGCTGAGCCACCGCGTGACGTCGATGATCCATCATGTAGGTGTAAAGATCCGTAACGATATCAGCGAGCAATGGGTTTCCGCACTCGCGATAGATCGTGACGTGAAATTCTCGATCGCAAATGAGAAATCGTACCGGATCATTCAGACACTCAATTTGCGCTTTAATGGAAAGGCGCAATCTTTCAAGTGCAGTTTGACTTATGCGTAAAGCAGCCTCGCCGACGATGTGTTGTTCAATGAGCATTCGGGCAGCATGCACGGCGTGAACATCATAGAGGTCCACGTTTAGTCGAGACGTAATCCCGATTGACGTCGCCGAGAGGTCAACGCTGGCAATACGCGTTCGCGCGCCTTGCGCCACTTCCAATATTCCGCGGGCGGACAAAACTTGAATTGCGCCACGTATTGTCTGACGGCTGACAGAAAGCGCGGTGGCCAATTCGCGTTCCCCGGGGAGTTCATCACCAATCTGAAGAAGCCCCGAGGCAATCAGCGCCGCAATTTTATCGGCGATTACATCGCGTATCGTCCGGCGCTCCAAGTCGCGCCCCAGACCGCCATCTTTGTCGAGCAAGAGGTCGTGTAGTAGTTTCAAGGCAATCCTCATACTGATCCGCTGGTCTGTCCACCAGACCAGTTATTCTCAGCGACTTGCTCAAATCTGTCAAGCGCAATGGAATTTTCCCGTCGGCGTAGACCGATGGAGACAATACGAGCCGATGACTAATTTATCAGAACAGGAGGTTGCCAGGTGGATGCATTTGAATGAGTTGATGGCAAGCCAATCCAATCTCAAAAGCATTGGCTCTGCCAAAAATCTCCTCCTGTAATTGGTAGCGGAGCGCACAGACTTGTCAACTGCTCCTTTGATGCCTCCCCTCCGGGACGGACGTTTCTTCAATTATCGCAGGCCGTTCAATCTCTAACGAATAGAAATGGTTCAGCATAGCTCGCACGTAATGGCTGTAAGTCGCGAACAACAAATTGGAATATCAACTGTTCAGAATACGCTTAACGTGGGTGTCTCCATTTAGGTATAATTTGGTGATTCATTATGAAGTCTAAAAAAAATGTTAAAAGGTCATTCAGCCGTGCCACGCCGCTTACCGATCCTGTTCGCTTTATGAAGCGCGTCGCGGGTGGTCCTGACGCGCCATTCATTCCCTGGGTCGTAAAGATCAAGTGTGTTGTCACTCGTGATGACCATGGTAACCCCACTCTGTTCAGAGCTGGTACGGGAATTCTGCTATCGGATATGTGGGTTCTTACCACACGACATGGGCTTAACAACGCTCAAGGTGAGATTATAAGCTTAGACGACGTTTTAGTCATCGCTACAAACTCTGCTTCAATTCCTGGCTCACCGCCGCCTTACCGACAGGGGCTACAAGTTGTTGAAGCGCAATACCCTGAGACAGGCGATCTGATTGCGCTTCGGTTAGCTCGACCATATCGACTAGATGACTATGCACCGATCGATATGGAGTTAGTGGACGATGGTAGCATCATCAACCGACGCGTTAGCATGTATGGTTATGGAAGAGGCAACAGTTTGCGGCTTGGCACAGCCTGGGGAATTGTCGCAAGAGAAATACCCGATGAACATTATCCGCCTTCAAGACAATTCGATTTCCTTTTTGAACATGAGGAAGGTAGCGGCTATGGACAAGGAGGTGATTCCGGCGGCCCCGTCTTGACGGGTTATCTCAACGCCAGAGGAACATCCCCCTATGAGTTGGTGGTGGGTCTCTACGCAAGCACAGATACGCTTGTTCCTCCAACATTTGGTGGGTTTGTTCTTCTTTCAGACTACCGTGACTTCGTACAGCGCTTTACCATGCCCTCTGTGGAAGCTGGACCGTCCTCAAGTATTAACGCGATAAGCGTGGGATGGCGGAGTGTTAATAATTGTAGTGATTTCGTGCGTCTCGAACATTTGGAAGTCCTGGATGAAAGCAAATCACACGAGAAAGAAGCTTCGACGCAAGCTTCCCCCGTGGGATGCAATCTCATCGAAGCATACCGAGTTTTTTACAAGAGAGCTATTGATGGAGATTCATGGGATAACGCGCTTTCAAAGCAATTCGACAATTTACAGCAGCACGAAACAGAGACCATAACCTTGCCCGACAATAGTATATGTGACGAACGGGAGATTTGGGCGGTGACGGTCCTTCCGGTAGCGAGAGGTTCGGATACTGGGGCCAATCCTAACGGATCTGGAGCCAACGGTAAGCCGTTAGCCGGTAGTGACAGCAATTTCTACGCTCAGACTTCATGCCGTTTGTCACTCCCTTTGATCACCTCAATCGAGGCAAACACGGCCTATCCAGAAGCCATCAATATCACCTGGAAGAATTCGGCCTCTCCGTTCGCGGGTACCGTCTTAGGCTATACGTTGTTCTATCTTGCTACTGATGCTGTGCCTGACAAATGGGAGGGGTGCGAAAGCATGTCTACGTTTGCAAGTGGCTATGAGACAACGACGCTACTGTTATTAGTGGAGAAAAGGAAGAACTATGTTTTCTTAGTTCTGCCAATTACTGCGGGCGGCGGTGTCGGCATGCAAAGCAATGGCTATCCCCATCCAGGCGTGTTTAAGGATGACCAAGTGGTATGTTTTGGCCCGCCAGGAATCCGGTTCCAGGAACCACGCTCTGGTGATGTTCTGGTTGTCGAAGTGGGCAGTTACGGATCCTTCATTATGGCAGCCGTTAATTTCTCCGATTATGCCAAGTTCGAATGGTTTCGGTCAGAAGAGCAGAACGGGGAATATTCCAAGATTGATGAGCGGAGTTCGACGAGCGGAAGGGATACACCTTTCCTCATCTTTGGCACCGCAAGCCATCCCGCAGTGGAAATGGATAGCGGCTGGTATAAACTCATCATCACAAACGCGTTCGGTGCCGCAGAAACCGCGCCCGTTCAAGTATCAGTACGATAACTTGCAGAATCATTCCGCACAGCTTTCGGCTTAAGCAAATCATAGCTACTTCAAATCAACAGCATTCGTGACGGAGTTTCTTTCAGGAATGCGTGATAGCGCCGTAAAGATATATGTTGAGCATACGTAGAAAGCCGCATCAGCGGCTCTCTCATCATGTCTACCCACGGAGCTTACATCATATGTTCCGATACTTTTCCTTCGGCATCCAGTGTGAGCATCACACTTTTACCGTCCTTCATCGAGGATGCCTGCCAAAGGCCTTGCTCGTTGAGTTTCAGATTGCTGAGGTCGGCATAACCCGCTTTATTAAAAAGTTCAGTGGCTTGCGCTTCGGTGAGGCTGTTCTGGCCTGCATCAGGCGTTTTATCGTCATGCGTCGGGGTATCGGTTGCTCCCGGGGCATCACTGTTCGGTGTTTGTGTCGCCTGAGCGCCAGCAAGTGCCGGAGCAAAAGCCATTGCGCTTGCGAGAAGGATCGTTGTAATTTTCATGGCATTTCCTCACTGTTTTTAGTTAGCAAAAATACTAACCCCGCCTATGGAGGAAAGTTCCATCTCAATTTGAGCCTAGGTCGGTTGTAACATAATTCCCCAACCTGCGCCGTGTCTCATATGAAACTGCTATTGATCGTATTCAGACGCTTGCTAGCGGTGCACCCCATTGACGAAAATTGGCACGGTTCCTTAAAGTTAGTTCTCCTATTTACCTGCATGCCTCCGGGGCCGTTTGTCGACCTGCACGATGAGCCTGATCAGGGATAGTCCTGCGATGATGTTGAGTACTGAGAGATTTGAACCGCCCGTCTTTGTTGAGATTGACATCGTCTAACCCCCTCGAGCGTGCCCGTGGTTTCCCCCTCAATCATTGCTGGTTTGCTTGCAGTTGGTGATTTGTAGCTAAAAGCCGGTTCGTCGGTACATTCAGTGACAGAGATAAGCCTTCAGGCCGCCAGTCGCGGGAAATCGTTCCATTCAAGCCCTGTACTGTTGCTTTCTCGAGCGTCGCGCCGAAACCTTTTCGCTCGGGAGGTTGCTGGATCACTACATCTGCAACTTCCTTCCAATGCAGATGTAGTTCGTCGTTAGAAACTGAAATATCAATGGTAAGTTGGCCATCAGGTGACGATAAAGCGCCGTATTTGGCGGAGTTTGTTGTCAGTTCATGCAACAGAAGCGCGAAAGAAGTTAAGCCATTTCCTGCGATAGGAACGTCGATACCTGAAATCTCGATTGGCGTTTGGCGGTTGCCTTGATGGGGCGCAACAATTGCTTGGATCAGTTTGATAACAGAAGTTTCGCGCTCAACTGAAATATCCTTTCCGAGCACTGGAAGTGTGAGTTCATGAGCCCGCGCTAGCGACTGCATACGTGATCGAAGATCAGCTACAAGCTGATCGATATTATCTGCTGAGCGAGCGCTCAGAGAAATGAGGCCGGACGCGAGGCCAAATAAATTCTTGATCCGGTGATTAGTTTCCTGAAGGAGAATATCTTTTTGCTGAGCAGCCTGCCTTAGTGCATCAGTTTGCGCTGCAAGTTCATCGCGTTGCGCTGCGAGTTGCTGCTTTTGACGATAGAGGTCATAAAAGACGCTCGCTTTGCTTCGAAGGATATCCGCTTCGATTGGCTTTTGAATAAAATCAACAGCGCCGGCTTCATAGCCTTGGAAACGTCGCTGGCCACCTGCACCTGCTGTAACAAAAATAATTGGAACGTGTTTGGTGCGCTCGTTGCCCCGCATCAACTCTGCGAGTTGGAAACCGTCAAGTCCAGGCATCTGAACATCGACTAGTGCGAGTGCCACCTCATGCTCCAAAAGCAGTTCTAGAGCCTGATCTCCTGACGTCGCCTTAAGCAGGTGCAGGCCATCGCGCCGCAAGAGAGCTTCTAATGCGACTAGGTTTTCCTCAAGATCGTCAACGAGGAGAAACGATGCGGGTTTCATGTGTTGACTTAAACCTCTCTTAAATACTGGACGATCGCTTGAAGCGATAGAACTATTGCATCCGGACATCTGCTAAAAGTGGCTTCCGGCATTGTTGAAACAAGTGCTTCGTCAGGGTCCTGAACAATGACTGTTCCACCGGCAGCGCTAATAAGCGCACTTCCGGCAGCACCGTCTTCATTGGCACCTGATAAAATCACAGCGATCAGCTCTGCTCCAAATACGTCACACGCGCTCTCAAACAGGACATCGATCGAAGGCCTTGAATACAAAACAGGACTGTCTTTTGAAAGCGACAATGTGCTGCCTGCCTCGACAAACAAGTGATAATCCGGGGGCGCAAAATAGATTTTCCCAGGATCGAGCGGCTGCCCGTCTTCAACTTCAATGACGGGTAGACGGCACTTTTGTCGGAAAAGTTCAGACAACAGACTGTGCTTATCGGGCGGCAGATGTACCACGACAATAACAGGAATCGGGAAACTTGTTGGCAAGTTCGGGAGTATCCCCGTCAGTGCGTCAAATGCTCCCGCGGAAGCACCTATCACAACTGCCTGAGCGGGAGTCGTTCTCATGTTGAAGCTCGTTGGTAGATTTTCTCCTCACGCACAAAGTCAGCAAACGCGCCGGCATGAGCCGAAAAGCGCACACTTTCTTTTGCTCCCAATCCGAGAAAGCCGCGATGTGTGAGAGATTCTTTGAATAGGCCAAAAACACGGTCTTTTAGTTCTGGATCAAAATAGATAAGCACGTTGCGGCAGGAGATTAGGTGCATTTCGCCAAATACTGCATCGGTTACCAGACTATGGTCTGAGAAAACGACATTGCGGCGCAGTGTCTTGTCTAGCGAAATACGGCCATAAGCGGCCTGATAATAGTCTGACAGCGATGTTTTACCGCCTGACTGCTGGTGATTTGTCGTGAACGATTGCACTCGCTCGATTGAATAAACGCCCGCTTCTGCCGCTTGCAACGCTTCTTGGCTTATATCTGTTGCGTAGAATATGGTGCGGTCTTCCAGGCCCTCTTCACGGAACAAAATCACCATTGAGTACAGTTCCTCACCGCTACTGCACCCTGCGATCCAGACTTTCAATGAGGGGTAAGTGCGCAGATGGGGAATAACACGCTCACGAATTGCCCGGAAATAATCTGGATCACGGAACATGTCGCTGACTTGGACGGTTAAGTAGCGCAGTAACTGCGGCAACATTTCAGGATCATGCAACAGTCGCTCCTGCATGGCCGAAAAGCTTGGAAATCCCATTTGCTGGCGGGCCTGTGTCAGGCGGCGCTTGATCGACCCCATTGAATAGCAGCGGAAATCATAATGATAGCGAAGAAACAACGCCTCAAGGAGTAACCTGATCTCGATTTCTTCAGCTGAGCGGGTCTGTTCAACGGTCTTCATTTAGGCATCCAGACGCGAACGAGCGACAAGAGTTTATCCACGTCGAGAGGTTTGGCCATATAGTCACTGGCACCGGCTTCGATGCAACGTTGCTGATCATCTGGCATCGCCTTGGCGGTCAAGGTGATAATTGGCAATTTTTTGAAGGCGGGGTTCTCACGAATTTGTTTGGTTGCCGCCAGCCCATCCAGCACAGGCATCATTACATCCATAAGCACAAGGTCAATCCGTGTATCTTGCTGACCCAAGGAGTGTTCTAACGCCTCGACCGCTTCAACTCCATTGCGGGCAATTACGACCTCAGCGCCGCGTGGTTCAAGGATATTGGTTAACGCGTACACGTTGCGAATGTCATCTTCGACTATCAGAATTCGGCGGCCTTCGAGCAAAGCGTCCCGATGACGGGCTTTCCGGATCATTTGTTGCTGTTCCGCCGGCAATTCAGAGATGATCTGGTGAAGAAACAGACTAACTTCATCTAAAAGGCGCTCGGGAGATTTTGCGCCCTTAATGATAATTGACTTGGAATAGCGGCGAAGCTTCTGTTCATTTTCTGACGAAAGTTCGCGGCCAGTGTAGACGATGACAGGTGGAAACGCATAGGCGCTTTCGTTGCTGAGTGTCTCGAGCAAAGAAAAACCTGATGCATCGGGGAGCGAAAGATCAAGTACCATGCAATCAAAAGTCTGTTCGCGCAAGAGATTAAGGCATTCGGCCGCGTTGCTGGCGGTCATGGTCTCAACGTCGCTGGAGCCTAATAGTTTGGCGACAGCTTCACGTTGCCGCTCGTCGTCTTCAACGATGAGAACGCGATGCATCCGTTGGGAGAGCTTGGCTTCGAGCTTACCGAGAACGTCCACAAGCTGCTCACGACTGACAGGCTTCGTTAGGTAACCCACCGCGCCCAAAGAGAATGCTGTCTGCGTATGATCGCCTGCTGAGATGACATGTATCGGTATGTGGCGCGTTCGCACGTCGTTTTTCAGGCGGTCTAGAACAGACAAGCCTGATTGATCGGGTAGCCCGACGTCTAGAACGATAGCATTGGGTGAAAAATCCCTTGCGACCCTAAGCGCTTCTTCCGCCGTGCGTGCAACCACCGAATAAAAACCCATTTCGCGAGACAGATCGCGCACGATTGCTGCGAAAGTATCGTCATCCTCGATGACGAGCAGAACGCGCTTATCTTCATTGATTGCTTCGCGATCGTCCTCCAGGAACCGGTGAGCCGGGATAACGGGCCGGTTCGACTGTTGTTGCGCATCCGTCCTTTCGGGTAAGGACAAGGATTGTGCATGTTCTGATGCTTTGATCCCGCTAATATATCTTACGGGGACTGTCAGCGTAAATGTGCTACCCTTTCCGAGCGCACTTTCGACGGTAATTGATCCGCCCAACAATTGAGCAAGCTGACGTGATATGGACAGTCCCAATCCCGTGCCTCCGTAACGTCGGCTAATGGTGCTGTCAGCTTGATGAAAAGCTTCAAAAATGTTTCTAAGCTGCTCTGTCGAAATCCCAATACCGGTATCGCTCACCGAGAAGGCAATTCTCTCATCGTCATCCTTGGCGATAGAAAGGGACACCTCGCCCTGAGCGGTGAATTTAATCGCATTCGAGATGAGATTTTTGAGTATTTGCTCAAGTCGTTGTGGATCGGTCTCTAACGATCTGGGCAGATTTTCTGCCATCTCAATGTTGAATTCGAGCTTCTTTTCATTGGCGAGAGGTTCAAAAACCTGACGCAACGCCGACGACATGCGTGCCAGAGGCATCACCTCAGGATGAACATCAACATGGCCTGCTTCGATTTTCGAAAGATCGAGAATGTCATTAATCAGGTTGAGAAGGTCATTGCCAGACGACTGGATGGTACGAGCGTATTTGACTTGCTCGTCGGTCAGGTTTTCATCCGGATTATCTGCCAGAAGTTTAGCAAGAATTAGCGATGAATTCAGCGGAGTGCGAAGTTCATGCGACATATTGGCGAGAAAATCGCTCTTATACTGGCTTGAGCGCTCAAGTTCCTGCGCTTTGAGTAGTACCGCAGCGTTGGCGCGTTCGAGATCTGTGCGCTGTATTTCCAGCTGGTTCGCCTGTTCCTCGAGCTGACTGTTGGTCTGCTCCAACTCAGCCTGTTGCTGTTCAAGCCGTGATTGAGATTCTCTAAGAACCCGGCTTTGTTCTTCTAATTCTTCATTTGAAACACGGAGCTCTTCACCCTGTGCTTGCAATTCTTCGGATTGCTGCTGCGTCTCTTCAAGTAGATTCTGCAGTTCTCCGCGATACACAGCCGCTTGGACGCTAAGAGCGATTGCCTCGGAGGCTTCCGTGAGCAAAGCGATTGCTTTTTCGTCTATCGGCTTCAAAAATCCGAGTTCAACTACAGCATTGACCGTTCCTTGAATGGTGCCCGGTAAGATGATGAGGTGTTTAGGCTTGTCGCTACCAAGCGCTGAGCCGAACGCCAAATAGCCGTCTGGAATATTGTCTAAGACAACAACGTTTCCGCTTGCCGCCGCCTGCCCAAGTAGACCTTCACGGCGTGCAAATTCAAGTGGAACTGAACGATCATCAGGCACGCCATAAACTGCTACACGGCGATAGTGATTACGCTCGCCACTAAAAAAAGCGCCTGCAACTGCACCGGTGTATTGAGTAAGGTAATCAAGGATATTCGCACCAAGTTCGTCGATACGTTGATCGCCGATCATCGCGGACGCCAAACCAATTTCGCCGTTCTGAAGCCATTCTTCGCGAGATCTAATCAGCGCACCCCTGCGCAACAAATATCCGACTACTGCTGTTAAAACGAGCCCCAACGCTCCTGCGAGGACTGTACTGATCAGGGCCCGAGTTTGGGCCTGCGCCATTTCAATCAGACGTGCAGCGCGCATTTCATTTTCGAACTGGATCATTGCGTCGACCGTCTCACGGATCGCGTCCATTTCCAATTTTCCGCGGTCGGAACGAACCAACGGAAGCGCAGCCTCAAGGCCCTGCGCCCGACGCAATTCAATGGCTTCACTCATCTCGGCGAGCTTGGCTGCTACGTGTTGTCTCAACTTCGCCAATCTGTCTTGTTGCCCGAAACTTTCCTCGGTGCGCTTGGACACTCGTTCGATCTGATCTGTGATACCGCCCACTGCTGTTCGATAGGGCGTGAGATAGCTCTCTTCACCGGTTAAGAGAAAACCGCGCTGTCCGGTCTCGGCATCCTGAAGCTTTGATAACAAGCTTTGAAGAGAAACGATGGCACGATGGGTCTCAACGATTTTCTGATTTGCAATGCCTACGGTTTGAAAGTTTACATAAGTCACGATCCCGCTGAGAACAAAAAATGTCACAGCGGCGGCAAGTCCCATGGCTATACCGAAATCTAGCCCAAACAGCTTTCCCGAATGGATCGAACGCGCCCGCTCGGTCATCAATAACCTGCCTTCAATACCAGATTGCTGGAATTAATTGTGTACGGAGTGCCAAGAGAGGCGACCAAAAGTCTGGATAGGCAATTCGCGTGCCATTCCCTTTTGCCATTACCATGAGACAACATGATTCGCGCCCCCTTTTGATTCCAAAGTTAGATCAATAGCTTAATGCCATCAGTGTGTCCGTCCATTAGTAGACACAAACGGTGCTTGTCGCAATGCCGTCGAGCTTTACGTTAGACGGCAAACTCGTGCGCCAAAATTGAAAATTACAGCTGTGACAGTATCGCAATAGCAAAATCAGGCCGTGCTTTCGCTTTGATACCAAGCCTAGAGGCTTAGTCCGAAGCGAACCCGGCCTTCCCCGTGTGCAAGGTTGCTGTTGCGACTGAGCGTCAAATGTAGTGGCGAAACGATCCTGGACACCGGCCAGGTTTCCATTGAAATGGCAAAGCCTGGATTATTCCAGCAGGCGGTGATGCGAAAGAAAAGATATTTATGGACCATTTCCGCAGTTCAGACGTTTCATCCAAATAGTGGAACCGATTTGACGGGTAGTTACTGCTCGTTATCCAAAGTTCATGACAGTCAAAATTCATGATGATGTAAAAGAGACAGAAGGAAGGCTGATGTTGAGCCCCAAATTTGATAATGCATATCCCGCCAGATCCACTGATTGCGAAGAAGCGGTGACGCCGTCTTTAACTAACATTTTAAAGAATGCAACTCTAGGCGGGCGTTCAGAAGAGGATGCAGATGCAGTCGTGGAGGGCACGAGTGTTCCAGGCGTTCGCGACCTCATTTCGGAAGCAGTTGAGGCTGGCTGGACCGCCAAAGAGGCTGTGCAAGCCATCAAGGTTGTATCAGAGCGGCTTCAACGTGGCGTGGTTGGTAGAGAGCTTCGTCAGTAAAGGTGCTTAATTATTAGATGACCCCGATGGGATAAAACAAGCTGCCGCCCTCAGTTGTGGTTGAAGGTGTCGCCAATCCGCGCTTGATGCATCTATGGTTACCCTGTGCAAAACTGGTTCAAGCGAAGCCGGTACGTGACGCATTATCTTGGCTTTCATACAGCCGAGAGGGACAACCGTCTTACACTGATAGCGGCGATCAAGGCGTACGTCTCATGGCATAGGGTCGGTCGATCGCCACGGTGCCAACCATTTCCATTTATAAATGGAGGGCACTGCATTCGCGATAGGCCATCGCGAATATCGGCATTGCGGCTCGTACCCTTGTTCCGCCGGCTTGAGAGTGTGCTTAGCTCGTATATCCACCCGAAAAAGTTTTCGCGCTGCTGACCATTGGCCTTTGTACACGAGTATGCCCTGCCGCTGGTCGGCAACGGTCCGCGAATAAACATGCTGAGTTGGAAGGAGATCTGTGTACTGGATGTCCTTCGTCGAACACGGGCATATCAGTTGGCATTACGCCTAACGAAACCCATGCAACCAACACCCTTGATGAAATATAGATAATCCTGCAGACTATCTATAAAGTGATTCTGCAAAGGAAATTATATGTCTGAGATCGTCGAAAATGATGTCTTTCTTCCTGGTTTTGCGGGCAATAGGCCGCTTTTGACACAGGAGGCCGCATATATTATCTATAAAAAGCCTTTTTTCGATCTCATTTTTGAAGCTCAAAGGGTTCATCGCGAGAATTTTGATCCGAATGTCGTTCAAACGTGCCAATTGATGTCGATAAAAACTGGAGGCTGTCCTGAGGACTGCGGATACTGCAGCCAGTCGATGCACAATCCAACTGGCCTGAAAGCATCCAAACTTCTTCAAGTCGAGAGGGTCATCGCTGAAGCAAAGAAGGCGAAAGCTGCCGGTGCAACGCGTTACTGCATGGGCGCTGCGTGGCGAAGTCCTAAAGACAGAGACATGGCAGCGATAATGGCCATGATTAAGGGCGTGCGTGCGCTCGGGATAGAAACATGTATGACGCTCGGAATGTTGAGACTCGACCAGGCACAAGCTCTGGCCGCCGCTGGGCTCGATTACTACAATCACAACATTGATACTTCCGAGAGTTTCTACAGTGAAATTATTACCACGCGGAAATTTGATGACAGGCTAAATACACTGCATAATGTACGGGCGGCCGGAATCAACGTTTGTTCGGGCGGCATTTTGGGAATGGGAGAGACCATAGAAGACCGGATTTCTATGCTTCTCACGCTGGCCAATCTGCCTACTCCGCCTGAGAGTGTCCCGATTAATCAGCTAATCCCCATCCCTGGTTCGAAATTGCAGGGCGCCCAGATGGTCGATCCCATCGATTTTATTCGAACGATTGCCCTCGCACGGATTTTGATGCCAAAATCCTATTTAAGGCTCTCTGCAGGCCGAAATGCGATGAGCGATGAAATGCAAGCTCTGTGCTTTTTTGCTGGAGCCAATTCTATTTTCATCGGGGAGACGTTGCTAACAGCAGGAAACCCCGGGGAGGATCATGACGCAGTTCTTTTCCGCCGCCTTGGGATTACGACTGCAACCACGGCGAATCTGAACTGATTATGGCCATGTTCAAGGACTACACAGCTACCTTGCATCAACTGGAGAGCAAAGGACGACTTCGGCGGCTTGTTCCATCCGCTGGCGTTGATTTTACCTCCAATGACTTTCTCGGCTTTGCTAATTCTCAGCGATTAAAGTCTGCTGCCAAAAGCGCAGTCGAAAGAGGAGTGCCAATTGGTTCAGGTGGATCCCGTCTTTTGCGCGGTAATCATCCCGAACACGAGGCACTCGAAAGTGAAGCAGCATCATTCTTCGGCGCACAAAAGGCTCTCTACTTTGCAAACGGTTACCTCGCTAACTTTGCGCTATTTTCGAACTTACCGTCCCGAAGTGATCTGATCGTCTTTGACACGCTTCTCCATGCTAGCGCACGAGATGGCATTGTCGCCAGCAAGGCGCGATCTGTTGCTGTTTTACACAATGACGTCAATCATTTCGAAGCTGTAGTTCGTAATTGGCGTGAACAGGGTGGGAAAGGAAGGCCTTGGATCGCTGTTGAAAGCCTTTATTCGATGGATGGCGATAAAGCACCACTCGCTGAACTGGCCGACGTTGCGGCGAGACATAACGGCCTCCTTGTCATTGATGAGGCGCATGCAACTGCTGTGCTAGGTGATGGCGGCAAGGGACTCGCTTCGTGCTTAGGTTCGCAAGAAAACTTTATAATTTTGCACGCTTGTGGGAAAGCTCTTGGTATCTCAGGTGCGCTAGTTACGGGGCCAGAGGTCTTGATAAGTTGTCTAATCAACCGCGCGCGCCCTTTCATTTACTCCACTGCTCCTTCACCGTTGATCGCTGCATTAGTTCGCGAAGCTCTTTGCATGGTCAGTGAAGAACCGGAAAGGCGGCAATCACTCGAACGGCTTGTCGCCTTCGCTGGCGATGAAATTTCGAGATTGCTTGATATCTCGCCTGAAGGCACTCACATTCAGCCCATTTTGCTTGGCAGCAGTTCCCGCGCTAACACAGTTGCGTATGCCCTGCAGCGAAATGGTTTTGACATCCGCGCTATACGCCCCCCGACAGTACCAAACGGGACCGCTCGGCTTCGTCTTTCTATTACACTCAATGTCAACGAACAGCGCATCGCCGAAATGCTCACCTGTCTCGCAAGGACCCTGGAGGAAACACCGGTATGACATATCGTCTTGTCATCACAGGAACCGACACTGGCGTCGGCAAAACCATCTTCTCCGCGGCGCTGACTTCGGCATTGAAAGGATATTATTGGAAACCTGTTCAATCTGGTCTTGCGGACGAAACGGACACTGAAACAGTCGCGCGGCTGTGTGATCTACCCCCTAAGCACTTCCTCAGGGAGGCCTATCGACTACGCATTCCAGCGTCGCCCCATTATTCGGCAATGCACGAAGGCGTGGAAATCATCGCTGAGGTTCTTCTGCCGCCATCCGAGATTGATGCGCTGATCATTGAAGGCGCAGGCGGTCTACTGGTCCCTCTTTCAAAGAAACTTCTCTTTGTTGACCTGTTCGCCGAATGGCAACTTCCTGTTGTGATCTGCGCGCGTACCTCGCTTGGTACCATCAATCATACTCTTCTCTCAATCGAAGCACTGCGTCAGCGCAATATACCTATTTGCGGCGTAGCGTTTATTGGCGATGAGAATAAGAACACACAAAACATAATCGCTGAAATTGGGAAAATAAGGATATTGGGCCGATTACCGTTTTTACCAAACTTGACCAAAGAAACCTTACGGGATGCTTTCAACCGGAATTTTGATATCATGACGTTTAAGGATGCCAGTTCGTGACCCACTCCCCGACTTGGTATCCGTTTACCCAACATGCTCTTGATCTGCCTTTTAAGACGATCAAGACAACGGAAGGTGCTTATCTCTTCGATGAAGATGGAAATCGCATCTTCGACGCTATTTCTTCTTGGTGGGTTACAACTCACGGGCATCGTCACCCTCGTATCATGGCCGCAATCCGGCATGCATGCGAAAACATTGATCAAATCATCTTTTCAGAATTCACGCATGCGCCAGCAGAAAACCTTGCTAAGAAGCTATTGGCATTTGCACCGAGTGGACTTGGAAAAGTCTTCTATTCCGACAGCGGTTCCACGGCTGTTGAGGTTGCTATAAAGATGGCACTTGGGGCCTTCTATAACCGTGGCATTGCCCGCAATCGGATCGTGGTCATGGAGCATAGCTACCACGGCGACACAATCGGCACGATGTCAGTGGGGGAGCGTGGTGTCTTCAACGCTCCTTTCACACCGCTTCTGTTCAACGTTGACCGTATCCCCTTCCCCCAGATTGGTTCTGCGGAAAAATGCATCGATGCCTTTGAGGCGTGTTGCCGTCGCGGCAATGTCGCAGCGCTTCTTGTTGAGCCGCTTGTGCTTGGCGCGGGTGGAATGAAATTCTATTCCGCATCCGTGCTAAGTGAACTAAAGAATGTCGCGAACCGTTACGGTTGTCTGTTTATTGCTGATGAAGTCATGACCGGCTGGGGGCGTACGGGAACGCCTTTCGCATGTTGCCAAGCTGGTATAACCCCCGATATACTATGCACGTCGAAAGGTCTCACGGGAGGCTCACTCCCGCTAGCAGCAACTCTTTGTACCGAAGAAATTTTCAGCGCACATTTTTCGTCTGACCGCCGAAAAACCTTCTTCCATTCCAGTTCCTACACCGCAAATCCGATTGCTTGTGCCGCTGCACTGGCGAATTTAGATATATGGAGCGATGAGCCTGTCGCTGCTCGCATCGATAAGATCATCGAACTGAATGCTACAAATCTTGCGCGCTTTAAGAATGATCCAAGGTTTAACAATGTTCGACAATGCGGAACGATTGCAGCCCTTGATCTAGGTTCTGCTTCAAACGGATACTTGGCGGAAACTGGACAATTCCTTCGCAGGTTCTGTCGTGGGCGGGGAGTTTTGCTACGTCCGCTTGGAAATGTGGTTTACCTCATGCCACCCTACTGCTCCAGCGCAGATGATCTTTCAGCAACTTATGACGCGATCGATGAGGCTGCATCTCTGTGCGCGACGGTAACGACATAATGCTCACCCCATCTTCACGCATGGCCGGCTTTGGTCACTCTGTCCCGTCTCGGATTGTAAGAAATTCCGAGATCGAGGCGCAGCTTAGCCTGGAATCTGGATGGATAGAACGCCGAACGGGTATTAAATCACGCTATTGGGCGAATGAAAGTGACACACTAACCAACCTTGCAACGAAGGCGGGAGAAATGGCGCTTGATTGCGCTCAAATCTCACGTTCTGAAATTGCGTTGACTCTTCTTGCAACCTCTACGCCAGACCATCTCTTGCCGCCCTCCGCGCCCCTGCTCGCTCTTCGTCTTGGACTGACGCATTCGGGCGCTATTGATCTTACAGGAGCATGCTCAGGTTTTCTTTATGCCCTTAAGCTAGCGGACGGGTTCGTTCGAACTAGTGGCCAGGCTGTATTGATTGTTGCGGCGAATATCCTTAGTCGTCGCACAAACCCGCTTGACCGATCAACAAGAATACTGTTCGCGGACGGAGCAGGAGCTGTAGTTCTCCTTCCTTGTTCGGACAAGGAAGTAGGCCTCAAGGCTGCAGCTTTGTTGTCCGATGGAAGTGGATATGACCTAATCCAAATTCCTGCCGGCGGCAGCAATCGTCCATTTGATCCGAGACATTCAAAGGATGAACAGTTTATATCTATGCGGGATGGTCGTGAGGTCTTTTCAAGGGCGGTGTCGCTAATGACACAGGTCACTCGTAAAGTCATGGACCAGACTGCGCTTTCGTCAGCGCAGATAGATTATCTTATTCCTCACCAGGCTAATTTGCGCCTATGCAACGCCCTTCGCACGAGCATTGGAGTGCTGGAGGACAGAATGGATAGAAGCATCGAGCATTACGGAAATACATCCGCTGCAACGATACCGCTCGCGCTTTCTGTCAGGTATCAGCAACGTCAGTTCAGGTCGGGTGAGAAATTGATGATGACTGCAGCAGGCGCAGGTTTGTGCGCGGCGGCTGTATTATTTGTGATTTGACGGCAAAGTTGGCAAGGTCACAGACCGAGATCGTCTTTGGTTTGAAATATGAGCAATCACGACGTCTAGTCTAAATTGTGATTAATATCTGCGAAAGTAGCATGGTTTCTTAGTTGCTTGACCGAAACTTGATGTCTTCGTCAGAAGTTATTGAAACAGCACCTAAAGTTACTTTTAACGCCAGTACGGCAAACACTGGAACGCACTGGCATTCAACGAAAAGAGGATAAGCAGGATGAACTAAAGACAGCTTACTGACGAGGTTTATCAGACACTGGAGAAGACCGGTGTCAGTTCGCGAAAAAACGTCAAGTAGCTACTTCATGAGGCTGAGTGCCTTTATGCGGACTAGTATTCTCCCAACAAAAATCCGCTTATATTCGCGAAATATTCACGCAGCCAAGCGTTGTAGCGCAAATAAAGCGGCGTTGGCGCAGGTATCCCTTGGATCGAAGTGAAGCCCGCCTTGCGTGCGATACGCATCGCCCTCGCCACATGAAAGTCACTGGTGACAAGCGCAATCGTATCATCAAGACTGATCCCATTGGCGCTTAGGATATTGGCACTGAAGCGGAGATTTTCATCCGTACTGGTGCTGCGCTCCTCAAGCATGATGCGATTCGTTGAAAATCCTTTGGCCGCCAAGAAGTCTGCCATTACGGATGCTTCCGAACAGCGAAGTCCGAAGTCAACTCCACCGCTAACTATGATGCGACTAGTCGGCCAATTCGAGGCAAGTTCAAGTGCTTTGTTCAGTCGTGATTGAAGGGTAGAAGATGCCGCACAGTTAGGCGTCCCAGAACCCAGTACCAAAATAGAGTTAGCGGATGGCAGATTGGCGGTCGGTTGTTGTAGTTCTTTGTGAATAAGAAAAAAATATCCCAGCAACGATGCTAACCACAGGAAGAATGCCGCAAGAAGGGCTCGCCAACAAAATCGACGAAAGCGAGATCTACTGAACCATCCCGTTATGCGACCCCATTGCAAAGAAAGAAGCACCAGGATCAGCCCCAGAAATGCAGGCAAGGTTACGCCGAAATTAAACAAACCCATCGACATAAGGATTCCGGCGTCAATCATCAGAAAGCCGCCGCACGTGCCTAGCAAAAATCTTATGATTGGATTGGATCTGTCGCCCTCGATAGCCAGTGATTGAACACTCAGTTTCTTTCTCCATACCTGTTAAGAGATGTCATTTCCGCAGCTGTTTTAAGCGTGTTCATTCGAGTTCATTGGGTAGCGAGGGTAATACAATGCCATCGGAGCCGAGATAAAGAGACCCAGCACCTAAAACGACCAGTCACATCTCACCCTGTGTTCGGTAGTATCACATGATTTGTGTCATTCTTATCGTTTTCAATTGCACCTTGTATCATTTCATCTGTAACACGCAGTTCCGCTCCGATTGGGGAGAAAGGTGTCGCTGGAGCAAATGGTGCGGCAGGGATTGATTCCGGCCTGGCGCCTCGTCTCCACGTGAAGAACCCTGCCATCAAAACATTTAGAATACCGAGCGCCCAGAACAAACCAGAAGGTCCGACTGCAGCCATGATGGGAGAAATAATCAGTGGACTGATCGCAGAACCGAGGGAGTTAATCAGTAACAACCCTTGAATCATCCGGACAAGCGCGTCGGCCGAAGTGCTGTCTGCAGAATAACTCACCGCCACCGGGTAAATTGCAAAGATACCACCACCGAGCAGAAAGAAAATGTAGATAAGCATTGGTGAACTTGGTGACATCGCAATTATTGCGCCGGCGAGAACCACACAAGTGATGCTTAGAATTATCAAAACGATACGCCGGTCTTGTCTGTCGGACCATCGACCAACGGGGTACTGCAGAACCATGGCACCGAAGATCACGCTTGCCATCATCGTGCCGACATCGCTCACATTCAGTCCAATACGTTGGAGATAAAGCGGTAGCAGCGCATAGATTGCAGCAATAGCAATACCAGATCCGAAGCAGCCAATGACCCCGCTGGGTGTCATACGCAACAATTCAAAGGGCTTGAGCGGTTCTATCTTCTCAACGACCGGAGTTACTTTTGGAAGTATGACTATTGGCAAGACCGACAAGGAAGCTAACATTCCAGCTGCCATGAAAGGCGCAACAGTTCCCCAGGAGTCAATAACGCCGAGGCCAGCCTGCCCCATCATCCCAGACCCGTATAGCGCAATCATATATAGAGCGAGAATCCTTCCGCGCATCTTTTCGTCCGAAGCGAGCAGTAGCCAACTCTCGATGACGAGAAATACCCCGATAGCAGCCCATCCATATAGTAATCGAAGAAAAAACCAGAACCACGTGTCAAAATATAGGCCCTGAAGCAGCACACTTACGGCTATAAGCGATGCGAAACTGCTATAGGCACGAATATGGCCAATTCTCACAATCAGACGATCGTGAAATAATGCACCTAGCGTTAATCCAATAAAATATGCGGAGGAAACGATCCCAACAACGGTTGCAGTCTCACCCGCCGCGTCTAGACGCAATGTGGTCAGTGATGACAGGAATCCGTTCCCAATACTGACAATAAACAGTCCCAGAAGCGGCGCCAGCACCATTGCCAGCAATTGCGTAGACATATTGACCTCAAAAGACCAGGCAAGCCCGAGTTGTATCCCATTGCCCTCTGCCGAGTGTTCATCAATGCACCTTGGAGGTGATGCTCCGACGAAAGAACCCTGATTCATTTGGCGCGTCGTTGAAAGGCAGAACGCGAACCGTGCAGTGACAATCAGAATAATTAAAGATTCGGCGTTGGCTTATAAACACTACGCCTGCCGTTTCAAGAAGAGTTTCATATGCTTGCGATCACGCATCGTTGACGATGCGTGCCATAAAAAATTCACAACCGTGAGGATCCAAAATGAAAGCCACTAAAGGCGTGGCTAAGCACTGTCAATTCATAGACTATAGCGGGAGTGCTCGATTAATCTGGTTGACTTGATTTCTCAAAAATTAGTGCGAACAAATTACAGCGATAAGTCTATGAACTAGGGATTCAGCGCGTACTCGTTAACTGCCGGTATCATCGCTTTACCAAGTAATCACTCACTGGCGACTTGATGACATCAAGACCCTCTGCCAGTTCGCAATAAGCGGCGGACGAAGAACTCCAATTCACACCTCGTGTTTGGAAGAATAGCTTCAATTCCGCACTCATTTTGTCTTTTGCATTCATACCGGCCGCTTCCATGAAGGCTTGGCCGGATGAAAACATTGTCTTTGCGATGCTCATCACAGAATCTCGCCTGGCATCCAATTTCTTGTCATCGATGGAATAGTTTGGACACTGTTCCGCGATCCGCTGCGTTATCGCTTTAATGAACACGATCTGATTCATTTCGCTGGCGACTACTCGTTGCGTGATAGACAGTTCTGCTGAGCGTGCACCTGTTGTCGCGCAGGAGACAATAATAGCACCAAGTAAAATTGTTTTTTTCATTTGTTGCTCAATACCCGACATTGTTAAAGTAGTCCGATATCCATCGCGAGTCGTTTGTTGGACTTTTAATTGACGTTCTTCATTTTAGCTACTGCTCAGATATCAGGAGGCTGTCAAGCTGCTGCGACTGGCTGTGAACCACGATCACTTGTAAATTTCTGCATATCGAGAAAGATTGCAACAAAGTGAATAGGGATCTAAGCAGTGTCAGAGTTGCGCAATGGTAAGAAAGTCACTGCTTCTTGATGAAGGTTCCAGCCCGCAACACTGCTTCTTCTAATCGCCGAGCGCCGGGTAGAAGACAACCAAATTGACTGCACCGACAATGAGGCCAGTCTAATATGCCGCACTGGGCGCCACACGCTATCCTAAAATGTATTGGCGCACGCTGGACATTCAGCAGTATGTATTATCTTGTTCTGTTTTCCGGTACGAGCGAACAAAATTCAAGATGATCAAGCACCATTTGGCGTGCGCTGCCCCCCTCCGGGAACGGTCCAGCCTGTCTTTATCGGCGGATGGAAACTAGCGGTAAACAATTAGGGCAAGTCCTGCGACTACAAACGCAGCGCCAAGCCAAGCACCTCCAGCCGGACGCTCGCCCGTCCGTAACCACAACATTGGCAATATGATCACCGGCGTTGTCGCTGAAATGGTCGATACAATGCCTGTTTTGCCGCCTGAAAGTGCATAAAGGAGTAGTGTCATACCAACAGCTAATGCCACAAACCCCGACAGTGCTGTCATCGCGAGGACGGGTAAGGTTGGAGGATTACGGGGCTTGACCGAAGCGATAGGTAAACGGGTGAACGCGCTAAGGCATGCTGCAGCGACACCGACCCGCATCAGCGAGCCGACGAAAGGATCAATTCCGGACTCCATCACGGGGCGGACAATTATCGAACCAACGGCCTGTCCAAGTGCTGCAAGAATTCCAAATGAAACGCCGACCCATAATGCGCCTTTGACTGCCTCCCAAGGGTGTTTTTGATTGGTTCTTTTACCAAAGAAAATTGCGAGACAGACACCGAAAATTGTCAATCCAATCCCTAGAACCGAACGTAATGCGAGCGTTTCGCCCAGAACCAACCAACCCATGACCGCTGCTATCGGCGCATTCATCGCGAAAAGAATACCTGAACGACGAGGTCCCAAGCGATTTAAGGCGGCAAAAAGAACGGTGTCACCAAAGAAAATTCCAATGACGCCAGATAGCACAAGTGGGCCAATATTGCTAATATTCAACTCGCGCCAAGTTCCGGTAAAGACAACGTAAGTGAGGAGTAAACCCGTGACAAAAATTTGGCGTACATGA
Organism: Brucella sp. NBRC 12950; assembly: GCF_030268145.1. Taxonomy (NCBI): domain Bacteria; kingdom Pseudomonadati; phylum Pseudomonadota; class Alphaproteobacteria; order Hyphomicrobiales; family Brucellaceae; genus Brucella; species Brucella sp. NBRC 12950. Next base: position 103,022 of record NZ_BSQC01000010.1, on the reverse strand, counting down.
TTAAATGTTGGTGCACCAAGATGCCCCGCTGGTCCTGCGGAGATAAGTCCGGTCACTGCCCAACAGGTCGCGGCACCAAATGCGGCGAGTTCGTAAATCAGCATTTGCTCCCCTTAGCCGATAACCAGAACAGGGCTAGGACGGATCAGTTTGCCTGTTTGATTCTTTCGCTCACGATTATCACCATGGCTCGTCCTTGGGTAGTATTGCTAAATTCTGTGCCCTACCCTTCAACAGTTACAGCCTTCTGAGATCAGAGTTGGCGGTCAACTGGAACCCCAGTGGGTTCGCCGAAGCTTGATAAGATTGCGCCCCCAGACATCACGACATTAACCGTTCGACTGCGACGCCAAGATGCAAGCATCATCAAAATTGGGATTTGATTATCTTGCATATGAGATATAGCTTTCGAAGCTCGCACATTAATGATTACCCAAAGATGGATATCACCGTCGATGCGTTTGTCGCTTGGCCTCACTCTTCTAATATCGTTTACAAATTTATCTTTTTCATGCGAACCCGCAAGTGTGGATTGGCAGAGATTTATGGCTGTTTACGACAGAGATGCCGACGGTTTCATTTCAGACTCTGAATTTGTCAACGTGTTCGATTTTCCGCCATATGATTTTCCTCGAGAACAAGACATATCTCGTACAGATTTGTTTAGGTTTCTGGATGCTGATAAAAATAGCCAAATTGATGCAAATGAGTTTGTTGCAATCTACCAAATTCTTCCAAATGGATGCTTGCTATTCGATAGAAGCGGAAATTGAACCGATAAGGTTATTCAAGGACGCTATAGTTACGGCTCCTGGGAGACCTGTATTGAGAAATGTTGAAAAAATCCAATCATTCTCTGACACGTTCATCCACTTAAAATCTTTTCGTCCTACAATGTTGCTCAAACGCTCACGGTAGTCAGGGTAAGTCTCTAGCGAATTTGATCTCGCAGGAGTGCTTCTAGCCAATCGACAAAAACACTCAAACGTCTGGATAGATGCTGCCTGCTAGGATAAAGTATTGTTAGAGGTAGAGGCTGTGCTTGATATGCTGGCATAAATTCGACTAATTCGTTGCTATCAATATGTGACTGCACGTCGTAAGCGGGAATCTGAATTAGGCCAAGGCCTGCGAGACAACAAGCTATATATGCTTCCGCATTGTTGACTGTAACGCGCCCCCGCAAAGCTTTCTTCTTTATTTCACCATTCTCCATCCACTCCCAGTCCTCGATCCGTCCAGTTGATGGCGATGCGTAATTAACCGCAAGATGACTGTCTAGCTCTTCCGGTCTGTCAGGTATTCCGTAGCGTTGGAGGTAATGAGGTGCCGCAACATTCAATAATGGCAATTCACCGATCGATCGGGCGATTAAGCTTGAATCTACAAGATGGCCCGCCCGCAGGACACAATCTACACTGTCCTCTGCTAGGTTGACCGCCCGATCCGTCACTCCGATGTCGATATTTATGTCAGGATATTGAGTAAGAAACGAGGAAAGTGCAGGCGCAACAATCAGCCGCCCAATTCTGCCCGGAACATTTATACGTATCTTGCCTGACGGTCGCGAAGCTTTTTGACGAAAAAGATTCTCGGTGTCCTCGACGTCGTAAATAACGCGTGTGCATCTTTCGTAAAATGCAATTCCATCGTTGGTTGGAGAGACGTTTCTGGTTGTTCTGTGGAGGAGTCTGGCGCCTATGCGGCCTTCGAGTTCCTGAATGGCAGCAGAAACAGATGATCGAGGCATATCAAGTGTCGCCGCGGCTCGGGTAAAGCTTGCACAGTCAACGACACGAATGAAGATACGAAAGAGGTCAATTCGGTCCACAGGTATCGGATCTCCATTTGTTCGCAAATTCTGACAAGTGATGTCAGAATACAGAGCTTTATACTGCATATCTAGACGGTATTTATATGATGCACGATTTCAAAAACCTGAGTTCCTAACATCTGGAGACAGAGATGACTTCTCATAGCATCAAGGGAAAGACTGTATTGATTGCCGGCGGCGCAAAGAACCTCGGTGGCCTTATTGCGCGCGACCTCGCTCAACAAGGCGCAAAAAGTATCGCCATCCACTATAATAGCCCATCAACAAGCGTCGAAGCGACTGCAACTGTTGCCGCCCTTAATGCACTTGGGACACAGGCAGTTGCTTTTCAGGCCGATCTTTCCTCCGCAGGGGGGGTAGAAAAACTTTTCACAGATGCCATTGCAGCAATTGGCAAGCCTGACATCGCGATAAACACAGTTGGAAAGGTTCTGAAGAAGCCCATTCTCGAGATTACTGAACAAGAATATGACGAGATGAGTGCAGTGAACGCAAAGACCGCATTCTTTTTCATCAAGGAAGCAGGTCGCCATCTCAACGACAACGGTAAACTTGTGACGATCGTGACGTCCTTACTGGGTGCTTACACGCCTTTTTATTCCAGTTATGCAGGAACCAAGGCACCCGTGGAGCATTTCACGCGGGCAGCATCGAAGGAATTCGGAGAACGAGGCATCTCTGTCACTGCCATTGGCCCCGGTCCTATGGATACTCCATTTTTCTATCCGGCCGAAGGTGAAGATGCCGTTGCTTACCACAAGACAGCAGCTGCATTATCAAATTTTTCAAATACCGGTCTGACTGACATTGAGGATATTGTGCCTTATATTCGCTTTATGGTTTCAGAAGGATGGTGGATGACCGGACAGACGATACTCGTCAATGGTGGCTACACCACTAAATAATTTGAAGCCGCCGCTCCTCACAAGCGGCGGCCTTTCCATCGATATATTATAGCGGAAGAGCCAAAAGCCACTGTGCTTAACCATGGTGTTGTCAGAACCGCTCGTCTCTTGGACATCAGCAGAATTCTGGCCAGTTTACCGCTCCAGTCTTGCATCAGCAAAACGCCTGAGGCTGCATCCTAAGACGGATAAATTGAATGAATGCCAAACAAATTTTACAGAGCTCACTTCAGTCTACATCGTATCGCTTATGATATGAGGTTCAGTGCGCTTGTTGAAACGGCATAGAGAGAAAAATCGGCCAAGAAGATCTGCATGCCCTTTATATTTTGGTTGAGAGTTGCGCGCATAAGGTACGCGCTTCATGGATTTCACGTTCGCACGGTTGTGAGACAGTCTAGAGAACAGTTAGCTTGATAAAATTAGGTGCATTACGTTTGGCTTCGCGTTTTAATTTTTTCTTTCACTTCAGCCGGCACCGTGGTTGACAGTAACGGCCTCAAGCTGAGGCCGCTCGAGCTGAATGGATTATTTGAGAACAATACCCTTTTGCGCAAGCCCTGCTTTCAAAGTGTCAATAATATCGTTTTTCGTCTCGTAGAAGTTGCGAGAATTTGCCCAGTATTCAATCCTTAATGTAATCTTTTCGGCGGTGAGATCATCTGACATGACACGAGGCGCTGGGTTGTTGCTTACGCGCAAGTCTGACCTGACTATCTCTGTCACTGCAGCCTTAATGGATTGAATTTCAACATCCGAGCTGACTGCAATGGATAATAGCTGGCGCCGTTCCGGCTCACGACTAAAGTTAGTGATTGGTGTGTTCCAAAGTGTCGAATTCGGCGCCATTAGATAAAGACCGTCTTCAGTCTTAAGCTCAGTCGCAAACAGACCGACTTCAGAGATAGTGCCTTTGACGGCAGCGGTCTCGATATACTCTCCCACTCTGAACGGACGCAGCACGAGCAACATGATACCGGCGGCAATATTTTGCAGAGTACCCTGCAATGCCAGCCCGATAGCAAGACCCGCAGCGCCCAGCGCGGCGATAATAGATGCCGTCTGCACTCCGAATTGGCCAAGAACCATAACGAATACAAGCATAAGGAAAGCGTAGTGAAGTACGCGCGAAAAGAAACGCGCTAACGTTTCATCAATTCCACGCACGTTTGACAGACCTCTATATGCCCACTGGCTTAAAATTCGGGAGAAGAGCCAACCTCCGATCAGCAATATGACTGCACCAAGGAGCGAAAGCCCATATTGTATTGCCAATGCCCACAATTGCCCCAATCCTGCAGGAACGGCCGTGAGAGGGTTTGTCAGTTGATTTTCCATTCTGGACTAGGCTCCTTCAACGATGTTTGGTGTAAACTTCAAGTGTATATTCCATGCATTACAGCGTCGTAATGCTCCTCTATGGCTGAGGTGCAACTGCATGACTTTTTCCTCAAGGCAACTTCGTCCTCAATAATGACCATACCGCGACGCGTCGTGATGATGCCCTCCGCACGCAGTTGGCCAATTGTTCGCGTAACAAAAGTGCGTCCAACGCCAAGCATTTCAGACAACTGATCGTGTGTAAGTTCAAACTGACTTGAGCTAGTCCGTGCAGCAGCAGCTAGCAACCATTTGGCCGTTCTTTGCGTAATGGTGTGGGTGGCATTACAAGCAGCGGTCTGGAAAACTTGCGCCATAAGGCAGTCGGAATAGCGTGCAAACCAGTGTCGCAGAGCAACAGATTCCAACTTTACCTGCTCGAGAGCTGCTGTCTTGATACGGTAGAACCGCCCCGAATTGCGAACGATTGCCGTTGCGTAAGCTGGCAAACTGCCATTGGAGACGATACCCCCTACGGCACCTTCTCTTCCAATTAAGGCGATCTCGACAGCACTATTATCAGCGTCGATCCAGCGTTGGAAGCTAGCCATGGCTGGACCACAGGGAAACCAGGTATTAACCACATCATCGCCGGCCTTGTGCAAAATCGTCAGCGCTTCGAGGTCGAAGACCATCGTATGTGGTGAAAGTTTCTGACGATCGCTCTCGCTGAGCATCATCAGCAAAAGATTGTCTGAAAACTCCTGAAGAGGTTGAATGGTCATTGAAAACATATCCCTATTTCACTGGAAAACTGTCCAGAAGTGGACAGACGGTCGTGGGCCTCTATGTTACTTTTAGACATAACTCGCGTTAAAGAGTGGAAGTTTCGTTTTGGAAGCGTTGGAAGTCGAGCATCCATGAAGTTCACAAAGTGATCGAGACGTTCGGGTCCTAGCTTCGTCATGACCTCACATTTCGGCAGCTGGTGAGCTGCAATGCCATAGTTAGAAAGTGTGCTTTTAAAAATGTCCATTTCCGAACCCGTGAACCTTACGAACTGCGATCGGGAGCCAATTCATATTCCAGGTTCGATCCAGTCACACGGCGCAATGCTTGTGGTCAACCCTGTCAATCAACGGCTCTTGTTTGCTTCTTCCAATGTTCCGACGTTAACGGGCTACAAGGGTGATTTGATCCCTGGAACCGAAATTTCTTTAATTGTTGGCGAAAAGAACGCTCACGATTTCCGCAACGCTGCTGCTAAAGCGCGAGAACCTGGCCTTTCGTCAATCATCATTGGATTTCGTTTTCCAAGAAAGCAGGGCCTTTATGATGCGATCGTTCACACACACAACGGGCTAACTTTTGTCGAGTTCGAGCCCTCGCCAGATCGCGGACAAACTGCCCGGCAAGCCCTTGATCTCACACGCTCTGTGATCCACCGTCTCGGACGCGAAGAAAGTGTCTCGCGTGCGGCAACGGTTGCAGCTAAGCTCGTTCGCGCCATGCTGGGTTATGACCGCGTGATGGTCTACAGATTTTTGCATAACGGTGCTGGCCGGGTGATTGCCGAGGCAAAATCATCTACTCTGAAGAGCTTTTTGGGCCAGCATTTCCCGGCAAGCGACATACCCGCTCAAGCCCGAAAACTCTACGTCTCCAACACGATCAGAATGATCTCTGACACAGCTTCAGTACCCGTTGAGCTCGAACCCCGACTGGCTTTCTCTGAAGAGCCGGTGGATATGTCATTCGCACAGTTGCGCAGCGTCTCTCCGATTCATTGCCAATACCTCAACAATATGGGCGTTTCGGCATCGCTGTCCATCTCAATTATTGTTGATGGTGCTCTTTGGGGATTGATCGCCTGTCATCATGATCGGCCAAAGATGACAGCTCTGCCTCTGCGGATAGGAGCTGAGCTTTTTGGGCAGTACTTCTCCCTTCATATTGCAGCTTGTGAACGACGCGCGACCTTACAGGCGGCCGCAGAAGCTCGAATGAAATTGGATAAGCTGGTTTCTCGGCTTAGTACAAACAACTCAATGCGCGACGATCTTCTGGCGCAATTGCCAGAATTTGCAAAACTCGTTTCCAGTCATGGGGCGGCGCTTTGGATGGACGATAAATGGTTTGAAACAGGTGACGTTCTTGATGAAACGTCGACCCGCGAGCTTCTACAAGTAGCCAAAAAGGAGTCGCCAGGCGACATCTGGTCAACTTCGCAAATTGAAAACTATATTGAGGAGCATAAATCCAGCGTCGCCGGCATGGTGGCTATCCCGTTATCTGTAACCTTTGGCGAGTATCTGATACTCTTTCGTAACGAAGAAGCCCATCGGGTGGAATGGGCTGGCGAGCCTGTGAAGCAAATCGTTGATACACCGATGGGTCAACGTCTGACACCGCGCGGGAGTTTTGAAACGTGGCGCGAAGATGTTCGCGGACAATCAACCCCTTGGACGGAGAGTGACTTGTCTGTTTCGCGCGCGATCGCAACATATCTTAGAGATGTGATACTTCGCCAAACTGAGATTTCCGAGAAAGAACGGATCCGCACAGATCAGCGAAGGCGCATACTAAACGCGGAACTTAATCATCGGGTTAAAAATATTCTGGCTCTGGTCAAATCAATTGCTCGGCAGACTGGTATGGGCGCCGACAGCGTCGAAGATTATGCACTGACATTGGAGGGTCGGCTGAGCGCACTTGCGTCTGCACACGATCAATCACTCGACGGCTCAAAAAGTGGTTTAGTTGCGACCTTGATGGAAACCGAGGCAAATCTTTATCGTGCAAACAGTACTTCGCCCAAGATTACCATTGAAGGTCCACCTACGGCGCTCGATCAGCGAGGTTATAGTGTTCTGTCGCTTGTTGTGCATGAGATGATGACGAATGCCGCAAAATATGGAGCACTTTCTACAACGCAGGGTCAACTGGCGATAAATTGGATTGTTCTGCCATCGGGGGAATGTGAAATTTCTTGGCGCGAAAGTGGAGGCCCAGTCGTTTCACCGCCATCACGGACAGGGTTTGGAACTAAATTGATAAGAAGTTCTATTGAATACGATCTGCGGGGAAAGGTTCATATCGAACACCGCATAAATGGCTTGGTCGCTACCTTTAACATTCCGGCCCTACACGTTAGCAAGGAACTGGCCGACGTCACATGCTGCAACGTCAAGACTACCGCCCATGTGCCTCCTCTTGATCGAACTTCAATTCTTGTGGTTGAGGATCAAAGCTTAATAGCGATGGATGTCGAAGACACGCTGCGTACAATGGGAGCAGGTGATATTCGTCTAGCGAGTGATGCTGACGAAGCCTTGTTGACCCTTCAATCATTTCAGCCAGAGGTGGCTATTCTTGACTTCAGTCTTGGAGCGGTCACCTCCGAAAAGGTCGCGGAAGATCTGTCGGACAAGGGAATACCCTTCATTTTTATGACTGGATATAGCGACCATTCGTCAATTCCTGAACGATTTCAGCATATAGAAGTCGTACGAAAGCCAATCAATGACATTGCTCTTGCTGTAAAGTTGGCGGCTGTGTTGAAATGATGGGCGAAAGGAGATCACTGGCGAATTTACAAGCCGCGTAGTAACTTAAAAGCTATCAGCCACATGATAATTGCAATCACTGCTTCCAGAATTCGCCACGCTGCAGGCCGACTGAAAATTGGCCGCAACCATCTGGCGCCGTAGCCCAGTGTAAAGAAAAATAGGAACGAACCCGTCACCGCGCCTGCGGCAAATTCGAACTGATCACTTGGAAACCGTGTCGAAATTGTGCCCAAAAGCACTACCGTGTCAAGGTAGACATGAGGGTTGAGCCAAGTGAGCGCGAGGCACATCGCCATCGTTTTTACGAAACTTGCGGTGGTTCCATTCGCAATTTCCAACGCTCCAGTCGATTTCCAGGCGGAAAAGAGGCTTTTGCAACCATACCAGAAGAGAAATGCTGCTCCTCCATATCGCATTACCGGATCAAGCCACGGCGAAATTTCAATTACTTTTTGAAAACTCGTGACGCCAATCACAATTAGAATTGCATCTGAAAGTGCGCAGGCCACAACAACAGAGAAAACATATTCCTTACGGATACCTTGCCGCAGGACGAAAGCGTTCTGCGCTCCAATCGCTACAATCAGGCTAAGTCCCACCGTCATACCGGTTACGTAAGTAGCAAAGTTCATGTTTGGCGCCCTGTCGAACAGTTTCGTCCCGGGATAGACGGCTTCATGAATTTAGCCTAATTAAATATTCTTATCTTAAATAAGATTGGCTAATCCATGTTAGACTATTTTGCCTTGAAGGTTTTGCAGACAGTCGTTCAATCGGGAAGTTTTGAACGCGCTGCGGCGATACTCAATGTTACCCCCTCGGCGGTTTCGCAGAGGATAAAGCACCTTGAAGAACGCCTCGGTACCACATTGGTTGTACGGGGATCGCCATGCCAGGCCACAGAGAAAGGCTTGTTGCTCTGCCGGCACATGGAGCAGGTAGGTATCCTGGAATCTGATCTCCTCAAAAGTCTGCCGTCTCTTGCGCTTGGCGAACAAGTCCAGCAACGTGTTACGTTACATATAGCCACCAACGCTGATAGCCTAGCCACCTGGTTCCTCGCAGCGGCTGGCGAATTCACGCAATCAAGTGACTATCTGATCAGGTTTGCGCTCGATGATCAGGATTCGACCGCTGAATGGCTCAAGCAGGGGAAGGTCGTTGCAGCGGTTACGAGTGCCGGGAAGCCTGTCCCCGGGTGCCGTCAGTTCAGCCTAGGAGCACTTCGTTACCACGCGACTGCAAGTCCAAGCTTCGTGGCCCGTTACTTTAGCAATGGTGTCACAGCGGATGCTCTCGCCAAAGCCCCATCCCTTACCTTCAATCAAAAAGACCGCTTACAGTTGAACTGGATAAACCAAATTCTTGGCGTCAATATCAATGTTCCTGAACATTGGCTGCCTTCAACGCATGGCTTCGTGGAGGCAAGCGTTACAGGGATGGGATGGGGTATGAATCCAATACACCTCGCTAAAGAGCATATCGAAGCAGGGCGCCTTGTAGACCTGGTTCCAGGACAAAACCTTGACATACCTTTATTTTGGCAGGTCAACAGGCTCGCTGCAGACGGCCTTTCCAGTCTCACAAAAACGATCGTGGAAGCCGCAAAACGCTCCCTCGTCCAGAATTGAGAATGTCGTCCCTTTGATTGCAGAAATCGCGAAGAGTTGAGATAAATATTGCCCTATTGCGCTCAGTATTGAGACAATGTTGGCAGGACCTCATTGCAACTGTTGAAAAACATAATAACAATTCATCGGAGGAATAAATCAAATGGTATAATTCGCTAAGCTCTGGGCTGCGGATTTGAGAGGCGTTGAATGACTGTTGAATCTAAGTCGGTGCGTATCATACGAACAGTAATTGAAACAATTCGTCCCCAGTTTGATGTGGAGCTTTGGGACGGTACCCGCATCGGCAATTTTGATGGCGCTATACTCGTCATCAATGATCCAACAATCGTCCGCCAGCTAATCCTCAAACCCAATTACGATTCATTAATTGACATTTGGGTCTCAGGTCGTGTCGACATCAAGAACGGCACAATCTTTGATCTTGCAAACGCCAAAATCGACGGAAAACTCAAGCAGCGGATAAAAGAGTTACCGAAATGGCAAATTTTTAAAGATCTCCCCGCGCTAATTTTCGCAGGCAAACAGTCTGCCCGGTCAGCGGTCGACGGAAAGGCTCCCTTTGTGAGCGGCTCCAACAAGGAAGCCATCACACATCATTATGATGTTTCTAACGAATTTTATAAACTGTTCCTCGATGAGCGGATGGTTTACACCTGTGGATACTTTACGAGCTGGGAAAATAGTATCGATCAGGCACAAAAAGATAAACTCGAATTGATTTGTCGTAAGCTTCGTCTGCAGCCTGGTGACCGTCTTTTAGACATCGGCTGTGGATGGGGCGCTCTTCTGATCTATGCAGTTCAAAATTTCGGCGTAACTGGAACTGGCGTTTCGCTATCTGAAGCACAGACTGCGCTCGCACGAGAAAGGATCAAAGCCGCAGGACTGGAGGAAAAAATCACGATCCATGTCAAATCTTACGCTGAACTTGATGATCAGTTTGATAAAATTTCATCGGTCGGAATGTTCGAACACGTGGGTATCGAGAATTACGAGACATATTTTAACGCCATCAATCGGCTTTTGCGTCCAGGTGGTCTTTACATGCATCACGCCATCACCAGACGTATGAAAAAGAGTAAGAAAGCCTTTAGACATAAGAGTGCTGAGCATCTGGCTCTCGTGAAGTACATTTTCCCTGGCGGTGAACTCGACCATTTGGGAATGACCGTTGAAAATCTCGAAGGCCACGGTTTTGAAGTGCATGATGTGGAGAATTTACGCGAACATTATGGACGAACCTGCCGACTCTGGTGTGAGCGCCTCTATAGCAATTTTGATAAGGCTGTCCAGGAGGTAGGCTTCGCAAAGGCGCGTTTATGGGTTTTATATTTAGCGGGATGCGCTTTGGCGTTTGAGAGAGGGACCGTCCAGATCAATCAAACTCTGGCCTCTAAACGCAAACGTGGAATCTCAGCTGTTCCGCAAACCCGCGCTGATATTTATAACGATTTTCCGCAACTTTGATGAATTAAGAATACGCGGCGAAAAAATCCCCTTGAACCTTTCCGTTCAAGGGGACTATTACTAGTTCTGCTGCATCACGTTACGCCAAAGATCAATGCTTCCCTCCCCGGCGTGAGCGTCAATTTCCCGAAGTTCATCGGAACTAAAGTTCAGATTTTTCAACGCATCGAGCGAGTCGTCAAGCTGCGCGATGGTACGTGCGCCAATAAGTGCCGAAGTTACGCGATGATCACGAAGAACCCAGGCAATCGCCATTTGAGCGAGCGATTGGCCGCGATTTTTCGCAAGAGCATCCAATGCTCGTACCCGTGTCAGGTTGTCTGCACTCAACAAACGCTCATTGAAGGAGCCACCTTTCGACACGCGTGCATCATCTGGAACTCCAGCGAGATACTTGGACGTTAAAAGTCCCTGTGCCAAAGGAGAAAAAGCAATACAGCCCGTGCCCAGATCCGAAAGTGTCGAAAGAAGCTCGTCTTCGATCCAGCGGTTGAGCATCGAGTACGATGGCTGATGGATAAAAAGTGGAATCCCCTCGGCCTTCAGGTGGGATTCAATTTCTCGGGTACGTTCTGGATTATAAGAAGAGACACCCACGTAAAGCGCCTTTCCTTGGCGCACGGCCTGGACCAAGGCCCCCACTGTTTCCTCCAGAGGGACATCCGCTGTCGGCCGATGCGAATAAAAGATATCAACGTAATCCAACCCCATCCGGCCAAGGCTTTGATCTAAGGACGCAAGTACGTGTTTTCGCGATCCCCCTGAACCGTAAGGTCCGGGCCACATATCCCAACCTGCTTTCGTAGAAATGACAAGTTCGTCGCGATGGTGGCGAAAATCTTTTTTAAGAACAACACCGAAGTTTTCTTCGGCCGAGCCATAGGGCGGCCCGTAATTGTTTGCGAGATCAAAATGTGTCACACCGCGATCAAATGCACGGCGAAGGATTGCGCGCCCGGTTTCGAACACGTCGGCTCCTCCGAAATTCTGCCATAACCCTAGGGAGATGGGTGGCAAGAGCAAGCCAGAACGGCCAGTGCGGCGGTAATCGACACCTTCGTAGCGGTCGACGCTGGGAATATACATATCGTCTCCATCATAGCTGAAACTGGGTTGAAACTGGAAAACTCGGTTTCAGACTCTTCGTTAAGGCGTCGGCTTAGTTGAATCAACACAGCCAGGATCAACGGATCATTTAGTTTATCTCAACATTGTCACTGCTGGAATTCTCGAATTGTTTTAATCAGCATTTGCAAACCGAAGGGAACTTGCCGTCGACTTGAGTAATAGAATGCCAGCGGCGGGCCAGGAGAAGCCCATTCCTGTAGCAAAATCTGTAACCGACCGGCTTCAACATATGGTTCAGCGAGTTTTTCCAGACAGTAGGCGACCCCTGTGCCTGATAGAGCTGCAGCCATTGAAACATCCGTTGAACCCGAAATCAGCGAGCCAGGAACATCAAGCTGGAGATGTTCGTCCCCACGATCAAATTCCCAATGGAAAATTTGCCCTCGACCAGTGCGTATTCGGATACAATTGTGTTTCAACAAATCGGTGGGATGTACTGGGCTCCCTGCCCGCTCCAGATAAGATGGTGATGCAACTGCAACCCAATTTAAGGGAGCGCTGACCGGCACGGCAATCATATCTTCAGGTATTGAACCGGCATATCTGAGACCGGCATCAAACCCTTCTGCAGTGACATCAAGAAAATTGTCGTCAGCAGCAATTTCCAATTCGATACTCGGATAACGCTCGATGAAGATCGGCAACACCTCATGCAGCAGCAATGGCACAGCATCCTTTAGAACGTTAATTCGTACTCTACCAGCGATGCCGCTGAATTGGCCTTGCAACTCGTCGATACCACTATTGATAATCTCAAGTCCTGCAGCAACTTTTTCAGCAAGTATAGAGCCTGCAGCAGTCGGAGCAACACTACGACTAGTCCGATTTAGCAGACGCACACCAAGTCGGGATTCCAGCGCCTTCATCCGATGACTAAGAGCCGAAACTGACAAGTCGAGCTGATCGGCGGCTTTGCGAAAGCTTCGGTACCGAACGATAAGCAGAAAGACAGCAAGATCGGAAAGCTCACTTCGGGGTCCTACCATCTCGGAATCATTTCATCCTTCTCCTAAAAATTCATCAGCCAACAACATTTCGAAATCAGCATTTGGCGAAAGGAATCTTTCCACTCCATTCCAAGCATAAAACTTTAGTTCAGACGAGCAACATAAAGGTTGATTGACCCTGCGATTTCTGCATGCGATTAATCTGCTTAAGAGCGAAACGACGATCAGTGAGCTACACCATGTTTGATTATTGCATCGTTGGAGGAGGCATTGTCGGTCTGGCAACTGCCATGGCTGTATCCAAGGGCCAACCTGACGCCCGAATTCTTCTTATTGAAAAAGAAACCAGCCTTGCCTTTCATCAAACTGGACACAATAGCGGCGTTATCCACGCGGGAATCTACTATCAACCTGGCAGTCTAAAAGCTGAATTGTGTCGTGTAGGCGAGCGTGCCACGAAGCAATTTTGTGAAGAAAACAATGTTGCATATCGTACACCCGGCAAACTCGTAGTCGCCACCACTTCAGACGAGACCAAGCGGCTAGAGGCTTTGAGTGCGAATGCGGCTATCAACGAAATCAGTTGCAGGATGATTGATAAAGACGAACTCGCTGACTTGGAACCGGCAATCACCGGGTTGAAAGCACTCCTCGTCGAACAAAGCGGGATTGTTGATTATCGCGCAGTGACGAAAGCGATGGGCGAGTTGATAAAGGCGAATGGCGGAACACTCATCACGGGAGTGCGCGTGGATTCTTTTGAAGAGCGTTCCGACTGTGTCAGAATTCATACCGACCAAAGTATATGGGAAAGCCGCTACGCAGTTGCATGTACTGGACTTCAAGCCGATCGGCTTGCTCAAAGATCAGGACTGGAAGTAGATTTTCGTATCGTTCCATTTCGTGGCGAATATTATGCGTTAAAACAAGAGCTAAATCATCTCGTAGAACGCATGATCTACCCGGTACCCGATCCCGCATTGCCATTCCTTGGAATTCACCTGACACCGATGATCGATGGGAGTTTGACTGTGGGACCAAACGCTGTTCTCGGACTTTCCCGCGAAGGCTATGCGAAGTTCTCAGCAAACTTGGATGATATCGCTTCCTTTGTGCGCTTTCCAGGCTTTTGGAAGCTAATATCGCAACATCTGGCATCAGGTATGCAGGAGGTCAAGGACAGTCTAATCAAAAAAAGCTACTTAGAAAAATGTAGAAAATATTGTCCGTCATTACAGTTGGATGACCTGCGTCCCTACAGAACGGGCATAAGGGCACAAGCGGTGTCCCGCTCCGGCCAATTGATTCACGACTTTAAGTTCCTGCAGACCAAGAGGACTCTGCATGTATGCAATGCGCCTTCACCGGCTGCGACTTCAGCCATTCCAATTGGTAGAATGATTTTCAATCGTTGCAAGTCCGATCAATTCGCAGAGTAATTTCGCTCTCGAACGCACCCAATTCAGAAGCTCAACGCCTAGAAAATACGCAGTTTCGGCGCATAGAATGCTTCGGCATATCCTTCATCCGCTCGACATTCCATGCCGCGGAGGCGTGCAATTCCTCGAAACGTTTCTTCATCGAACCAGTCTTTGGACCGTTGGGTTCCAAAATGCTTAATCAATAATGCAAGTTTCCGCTCAAGGATTGGGGCTGGTAAGGCTACGTAGCTATTCGGCTGACCGAGGTCACCATCCCATTTAGGGATCTCATATTCCAAAATGAGCTGATCACGGAAAACGTTCCATGTCAGCTCTCGCACAGTCCGGTGATCCTGATGCGCGTCAAAACGGTTATGCGTGAAGACAATATCCGGTCGATGTATTTCTCTGCGTTCAAGCAACCACTCTTTGATCTCACGTGCATGGGCCGGAAAATAGCTATCTTCGAAATCCATGAGATGGACGGAAGGTGTCTCGACATTGTGCAAATAGTCACGAGCAGAGGCTTCTGCTTCACCTCGCCTTGTGGCATCACCGGCAAGAACACACCAATCTATGTGGATTGGAAGTGACGTTGCCAACAGTTTCAGAAGTGTTCCCCCGCAACCGATCTCAATATCGTCCGAGTGGGCACCGATACAGAGGATATTGATTGGACGCTCCAGCTGGGCCAAGGAAAGCAGGTCAATCATAATGCTATCGCGATGTTAGCCGCTTTCATTTCACTTCTGTGCTTTTTCCACGGCATATCCCCTTTCTCGACCATGTCTTCCAAGGTCTGCCAATCGCGCAACGTATCCATGGATCGCCAAAAACCTTCGTACTTGTAGGCTAGTAATTGATTATCTGCGATCAGCCGGGAAAATGGCTCAAGTACGAGCTCTTCTCCTTCGCGCATGTAATCGAATATTTCCTTTCGAAAGAGAAAATATCCTCCGTTAATCCAGATATCCGACGTGTTTGACGTGCGAAACGCGCGGACATCTCCACTCTCCGCGATGTCAGCGAGGTGATACGTGAGCGGCGGACGCACTGCCAGGAAGCAAGCCAATTTGCCACTTCTTTCAAATCGAAGCTTCATGTCGTCGAGGTCGACATCGCTTAGACCGTCGCTGTAGTTTGCGAGAAAGATGTCTTCATTTTCGACATGCGGTCGCGCGCTCCACAATCTCTCGCCAATGTTGCGCCAGATGCCGGTGTCAAGGAGGGTTACGCTCCAGTTGCGATCAACCTCTTCCAATAAACGAACATTGCGTCCACCGTCTGAGACCACACAATCTGCAAATGTCTGTGGCCTTATGTTTAGGAAAAAGTCTTTGACAACGTTTGCCTTATAGCCCAAGCATAAGACGAATTCATTGTGTCCGTAATCAGAATAGTACTCCATCACGTGATGCAGTATTGGCTGGTGGCCGAGCGGTATCATTGGCTTTGGTACATTTTCAGAATATTCACGTATCCTGGTTCCCAAACCACCGCAGAAAAGAACGACTTTCATGATGTTAGCGCTCCTCTGTGAGCAATGCCGGATCGATGAGAGTGACGTGCGGGATCGGTATGATGAACTTGCCCCCCCACTCTACCACATGTTGCATCTGGCGGATGATCTCGTCCTTGAAGTTCCAAGGTAGGATCAGAATGTAGTCAGGCTTGTAAGTATCAATCATCGGAGTATCGTAAATAGGGATATGCATGCCTGGCGTAAACCGCCCGTGCTTATATGGATTTCGATCAACGGTGAAATCGAGGAAATCGGTACCAATACCGCAGTAGTTGAGTAATGTGTTTCCTTTACCCGGCGCTCCATAACCACATATGCGCTTCCCAGCATTTTTCGCCGCGATGAGAAAGGAAAGGAGGTCACGCTTGGTGCGGCGCGTCTTTTCAGAAAATTGTTCGTACGTAGAAATTTCATTAAGCCCGAACGCCTGCTCGCGTTTTAGAAGAGCCGACACGCGTGGGCCCGCTTTTCTTCTGCTTGCATTGTGAGCAAGATAGACTCTAAGAGACCCCCCATGAGTGGGCAATTCTTCGACATCAATGACTTTGAGGTGATGGCGATGCGCCATGTAGCGGATCGTCAGCAAGGAAAAATATGAGAAATGCTCATGATAGATCGTATCAAACTGATTTTGCTCAATCAAATTAGCCAAATGAGGAAACTCAAGCGTTATTACCCCTTCTGGTTTCAGTAAAAGCTGCATCCCTCGCACAAAATCATTGAGATCCGGCACCTGAGCAAGAACGTTATTGCCGACGATCAAATCTGCTTTGCGTCCTTCTGCTGCCATTTTTGCAGCTAAGCTCGATCCAAAAAATTCAACGAGAGTGGGAATACCCTTGGAAATTGCAGTCTCAGCAACGTTAGCTGCCGGTTCAATTCCTAAGATCGGGATGTTCTTTGTTAGAAAATGTTGAAGTAAGTATCCATCGTTGCTTGCTATCTCGACGACAAAACTCTCAGCAGTCAGATCGAGTTTTCTCGTGATCTCGTCACAGTAATTCTTGGCATGGTTTACCCAACTCGTCGCATAGGAGGAAAAATAAGCATATTCGGAAAAAATGTCAGTTGGGCTGACATACTCCTTAAGTTGGACAAGATAGCAATGGTCGCACACAAAGGCATACAGCGGATAATAGCGTTCCATTGTGTCAAGCTGGTCTGCTGTGATGAAACTCTCACACGGAGGGGACATTCCGAGATTGACGAACGTGTGCTTGAGAAGTGTTCCACACAAACGGCAACCGACTTGTTCTTGAGCCATATTCGTACTCCGCGATATCCCCGACATTTGAATGGTCATATTGTCTACCTCGCGCTGGCCGGTGCCTAATGGGTGCAATGGGTATCAATGCCGAACTCAATTCATAATTTAAAGTAATCAGACATCGATCAATTTCCGAGACTGCCATGTGGTGCGCTCCCTCTATACGATTGGCCGCTGACATCACCTGACGGATTGAGTACACTTCTCCTCTCGGCATCACGATTGATCAAATATGACGGTGTACCCTACACCTTTTGGTGGAGGTATTTCCCAACTTTCGTCCATGCAATTGGTCCCAAAAATCCTCTATCGCCGCGGGGCGTAAATGTCAGAATGAATATCAATTCTTACGAGGCGAACGATGCGATTCACATCCCTGAACATTGATGGTGCATGGTCCATTGAACCGGAGAGGCTCACGGACGAACGAGGCTGGTTTGCTCGGGTTTATTGCGAGAGTGCATTCGAAGAGCGAGGAATGGAAACCCGTTATCCTCAACACAGCCTGTCATTCTCGCGTGAGAAAGGAACTCTCCGGGGACTTCACTATCAAAACGAACCGCATTCAGAAACCAAACTTGTAACCTGCCTACAAGGAGTGATCTGGGACGTGCTCGTTGATCTGAGAACAGACTCGCCAACTTACAGGCATTGGACAGGGCTTGAACTATCCGCAGAAAATGGCGTTGAACTATATATCCCAAAGGGCTGTGCTCATGGCTTCCAAACGCTCACGGATGGCGTATTATTACGGTACATGATTTCAACACCCTATGCGCCTGACTTTGCGACCGGTGTCCGTTATGATGATCCAACGCTTGGTATACCATGGCCAGACATGCCAAGCGTATTGTCTGAGAAAGACAAGAACTGGCCGCACCTTTAAATTAGTTCTCTCGCAGAAGTCCCACAGCTTCCAGTCTCTGCGCGGCTCGCTCGATTGTTTCAAAACTAATCTGAGATCTTTCCGCGATATCGAGGAGCGAGTGTTCGCCGTCAGCGAGGTTCAGTACCCATAAGAGTGACATTCTATATTCTTCGCTTGCGGGCTTTCCACCAATTGGATCAAGCAATCCTCGCCGTCCCAACTGTGGTTCACCCTTCGGCGAGGTGTTGAAAGGCGTGCGATCTGCCTCCGCTATGTCGATAGTCTTCATGATAAGTTCAAAGGATTGTTGGAGACATTCAGGCTTGATGAAGTCAAGATTATCTGCCGAAGTATGATACTGCGGGAAAGTTCCGTAGAGGCTTCGCTGAAACGAGCCAACGGGTAGGTTGAATCCGGGTGAACAAAACTGCCGTTCATCGTAGCCGTAAGGCCAGAAGTCGTGGGTATGTGCGTCCTGAAAATCCGAGTGCTGCAAGACATGGGCCATAATTCGGTCGATTTCGGCATCTCCTATTCGGCTTCGCTTGTAATTCGGGCCGCCGCCATCTCCAACACATGAGAGTACAAGGCCATGCTTTATCCACTTTAATCCGGCTTCATTGCGTTGAAGCCAACCAAGCGCACCAAAAGTTGCCGGGCCGAACAATAGGCGATAGGTCAGCCGCGTCTTTCTAGATCGTAACGCAGCTCCCAGGAGCGTGAGGAGTGCAATTCCGGAGCAATTATCATTGGCGAGCGATGGGTGACAGAGGTGAGTAGAGAGAAGAAACGTCTCTTGTGTCTCGCCCTGATGCACGTACTCGCCAAACCGTAAATCGCCGACACGTCTTTCAGCATCAATAACGACATCATAAATTCCGTCTTTCATTTCCATAAGATCAGTATGTGCCATGCAAAATCCCCAACCCTCAACATGATAACAGGTGCGATAAGGGATCAAGCCCGGCTGCTCAGGCAATGTGTGGATGTGTTTCTTGAGCTCTACCAAGGGCAAACTTGCCCTTACGGGCAGACTGAAATTAACGATATGCAGATTGTTACGCTTAAAATCGGCAATTTTGTTCCCAGCATCATCCCGTATGAAAGCGTCGTGGACCGTCCATTCATGCGGTGCTTTCCAATCATATATTTGCGTTCCAGTTGGAATTGCGTGAATTTGTAACGGCAGATACTCGTTTATCATTTCGAGCGTTGCCCGAACACCTTCACCCGCAAGGCTGCGACACAAAGGAAACAAACGCGTTGCGAGCTCGAAAATCTGCGCACCGTGACTTGTGTCCAGGGGGGGCACCTCAGCTGTTCTTCTTAACATCACGGTACTCATCATGCACTGGCTTTGATCAAAGGTACGCTGTCTTCGACATAACGAAGATCAGATCCGATAGTACCTTTTTCAATAAGCATCCTTATATGCGCGATACGTTGAAATTGCGGGCCTTCAAATTCCTCGAGCTTAAGAGATGACTGACTGTAGGCTGATAGCAACTCTTTCGCACCTGCAACTGCATCCCACTGCGGTCTTGCCTGAGGTAATATCCTCGCGAGTTTCTCGAAACTCACTCTATACGACCTTGTATCAGGCCCCGCATCTTCAGCGTATTCAATCCTACAGTCAGGAACATTATCTGCAACAATGCGGGCTATGTCACGAATTCGGTAATTATGTTCCGTTGAACCAACATTGAAAGCTTCGTTGAAAACAACTTCAACAGGCGCTTCCATGGCCGCGATAAATGCCCTTGAGATATCACGAATGTGTACAATTGGCCGCCAAGGAGTTCCATCGGATTTAAGATAGATTAGTCCCTTGGTTACCGCCCACGCTACCAGATTATTTAGTACAATATCAAAACGCAGGAAAGGCGAAACACCGTATGCCGTCGCTGGTCTGAGATAAACGGGGCAGAAATTGGGATCCGCCAATGAGGCGATATCCCGCTCCGCTCTCACTTTTGATCGGCCATAAGCGGTAACAGGTTTAAGTTCCCCAGTCTCGTCGATCAGTTCACCATCGCTGATGCCGTAATTGCTGCACGACGATGCAAGTAGGAATTTTCCAACGCCGGCTGCCTTGGCCGCCTTCGCCATTTCGACACTTGCCAAATGATTAATTTGATAGGTTAGTTCTTCATTGAGATTTCCGAGTGGGTCGTTGGATAATGCTGCGAGGTGAATGACTGCGTCAAATCCTTCCAGATCACGCGGTATAACGTCACGAACATCTTTGCGGAGCGTGGGAACATCAAATATCGGCCCACCCTCTTTGAACATGCAATGCTCATAAAGGCCGATATCGTACCCTGAGACGTCATGCCCAGCGTTGATCAACATCGGAACCATGACCGATCCAATATAGCCCTGATGACCCGTAACAAGTACTTTCATAACCCGCTCCTGATTAAATTCATTAATCGAGGTTAACTTCAAAGCGCGCGTTCAACGAGTTGTCCGATGGCATGTTTGATTAGGACAAGCGTGTAACGATTGCTCAGAAGTGGATACTCACTACGCCTTACGGAGGAGCTTCAAGCTTTGACCATCGCCAATTACGAGAAGCCAATCACTTCTGGGGGAATTTTCGCGGTCGGCAGGTGCTGTGTAGTTTAGGAACTCTCCAGTCAGCTGTGGAGGCGCAGCTGCACGGGACTTTCCAGATGTCGGGTCGAACCATAAAGCAACACTTGTCTTCGGGACTGAATTGCTTTTAATTCGAAAACTGCCCGCGTCTGCGTAGATCACGGTCAGTCTCTTGTCACTTGAAGCGGCTGCGTAAGTTTCCTCAAGGTCGGTGATTGAGCCATCACGATCGGGCACAAGTTGTGTCCATGGGATGGCATCGAAAAAAGCTCTTAGGACCGACATTGAGCGCGCGCCAGGACTATCTAATGCTTCCTTCCAAGAGTAATCGCTGGAAAAGACGCCAGGACCCGAAAAATGCCAAATTGGATTGTTGCCAAAAAATTGTCCCGCAGCACCACCAAGCAAAGCGCCATATGCATTTCGGCGGACCATTTTTGCGGTCGTTTCACGCTCGTACTCGTATGCACTTTCCAGCAGGACCACTGGCATCAACCCTGCTTTGCTGCGTTCAAGTGTCGTTTTATGGATATCCGCATAGGTGTAGATGGTATCGAATGACAGCCAATTCTCACGTCCCCACAGTTCTAATGTAGGAGTATCACGGCCGGAATGAACACTTTGGAGCGCGTTGGGCGAGACAGAAGCAATACCTAGCGCAAGTTGTGACACGAGTGCGTGTTCGGGCGCATCAAAGTCTCCACCTAGAACCCAGACGATATTATTGAATTTTGAAAATCGGTGCGCCACGGCTTCACCGTAAGTTCTCATACGGTCAGGCCCAGCCGCTTCTGCAGCCTTAAACCAACCTTCCTCGCCTCCATTGACGCCCAGATAAGCGGGGACAAGGAACACTGCCAACCCGTGTTTCTCCGCGTGTTCTATTACCCATTCGGCATGGGAGAAATACGCGTCTCCCAGCAGTCCGAATGGGCTGTTTTTAAAAGGTTTATCACCATAAGCATTCGCCGGCGGATTAGTAGAGAAGCGATGTTCGATGAGATTGACAAGTATCGCGTTAAACCCTCGTCTGCTGCGATCTTCGAGATAAATCTCGACGTCCTCACGTTTAAGTTCAGCAATCAAAGACCACGCTGCTTCGCCGTGCAGCATAAAAGGCCGAGCTTTTGCATCTTCAAAATAATGATGGTTCGCACTAACATGAAGAGGAAAGACATCCTCAGCGTGAGTCAATCCAGTGCAAAACAGCATTGCAATAGCGAGTAGGCTGATGCGTGCGGCTCTCATCGCACGGGCGAAGGGTAGCTGGGAGCTTCGTTAAACCGTCGATAGACCGGTTTGGAAGATCGACCGGTCAGGTAAGTCTCAACTCCGTCATTGAGCGCCCTCCGATATACTCCAAGCGCGCCGTCAACCGCATCAACGGTCCGTTCAATATCTGTATCGGTGTGAGTATAGCTGACTACCAGGGATGGAATTAGAACTCCGCGTCGAATTGTTTCCTGCAGAAATAGCGTTCGAAAGGCCTGAGATGGCTTTCCATTTTCGTCGCTAGTCGAATAGGCAAGGCAGCAAGGTCTTCCCATCAAACGAAAATAGTCAGTCAATCCATGATTGGCAATCGCTGCATTTATGCCTTCTGAGAGCTTCGTTCCTTGCTGGTATAGGCGCTCAACAACAGGTTCATCACGGTAAATCTTCATAGTTGCGATCGCTGCAGCCATGGCATGTGTTTCAGCACCGTGCGTCGTTGAAAGAAGAAAAACCCGAGCAAATTCAGTTTGGGTCAGCCCCCCTAACTGCATGTATTCTGACTTTCCAGCTAAGGCGGATACTGCAAAACCGTTGCCCATTGCTTTTCCAAAACAAGACAAATCCGGTTCAATTTCATAAACTCTTTGCGCACCCCGCTCATGCCATCGGAACCCTGTGATCATCTCATCTAGGATGAATAGTGCTCCGTTCTCATGCGCGATCCTACGTGCCTCATGCAAAAAATTCTTCTCCGGTTCCTCCATACGAGCCGGCTCAAGTATAAGCGCTGCAATCCTGCCGGGAAAATTTTCAAATAATGCGTAGACACTGGCAAGGTCATTATAGCGAAACGTTGTTGTAAGCGCAGCGATGGAAGCAGGAATCCCGGCGTTCATTTTCGTGGTACCGATGAACCAGTCATCCGTGGAAAAGAATGGGTGGTCCCCACAACATGCAATCATGTCACGACCGGTATAGGCGCGCGCCAACCGCACTGCGGCGGAAGTCGCGTCTGATCCATCTTTACAGAACTTCACCATCTCTGCGCCGTTAATAAGTTCGAGAAAGGCTTCGGCACATTCAATTTCGATTGCACTTGGACGCGTGAAGTTGCAGCCATCCTGCAACGCATCTCGAACGGCCTGTAGAACCGGCGGATAGGCGTGCCCTAATCCGACGGCACGATTACCCATGCCAAACTCGATATACTGATTACCATCCACATCAAATACGTGCGACCCGGATCCGCGCTGAATAAAACCAGGTGAAAGCACAGGGTACTGATCATCTCCCTTTGCATAAGTGTGGCAACCACCCGGAATCAGCGTATGTGCCTTGGTTCTCAACAGCTGGGAATTGCGGAACCGTGATGTGAAGAGATTCATTTCTCGTGTCCTTGGCTGTTGGCTTTCGTTACACGGCCGACAAGGCAGTATGCATGCGCTCCCGGACTTGTCTTAGCCAGTTTTTTACAGGCTTGGGTAATCTGCTACGTAAGCTGGTATGTAGTGCTGGTGGCATCTTCCATTGCGAGAGTTTTAAAGGTGACGCAATCTTCGGAGGTTCTGCAGAAAGGTTCTCGAGCAGATCAGAATACGCTTCTCCGACCGTTTCGCTGTTGAATGCAACATCGACTTTGCGGATCGCTGCAAGCGCCATTTTGTTTCTGAGTTTTGGGTCAGACGCTAGTTTATCGATATGGCGGGCGGCCTGTCTCACATCACCTACAGGAAACAACAGCCCATCTTCCCCATCAGTAACAATAAAATCTGTGACGCCAGCTATACGAGACACGACAGCAGGGCAGCCTTGGCTCATCGCCTCAATAAGTGTCAGTCCGAAACCTTCAAATCTTGAAGGCATCAGCATAACGTCATTCTGGCTTACCAGCGCGGCTACGTCCGATGGCGCTACCCAACCCGTAAACGAGACTTTGTCGCCGAATCCTTTAAGCTGAAACCGCAAACGTTCTAAATCAGGACCGTCACCAGCGACTGTTAAATGATAATCGCATTCAAGCTGTCGAAGAATACTTGGAAGCCAGAACACCCCTTTGGAACTGTCATCAACACGACCGAGGTACAGCAATCTAAGCGGGCCATTTTGATCAGGGCCATCAAGTAAACGCACGGGCCGGGCGATTCGGTTCAAGCCATGGGGAATAACGAGAATCCGCCTCGGGTCGAAGCCGTAGTTATTGACCAAATCCTCGCGGCAACGCTTCGATACGCCAACGGTTGCATGGACATAATCGCGGATTTCACGCGCTGCGGCATAGGTTCCAGGTGTGATACTGTGAACAATCATTACACGCAATATGTCCTCCGGCAAATATCGAACCAGATTGGTTTCGAAACGGCTAGAAAGAACATTAACAAAAACGGCTTTATAGTTGTTTTCAAGTAGAAAAGTGACCGTCTTTTTCGCTCTCGTTTGCTCATCTAGGACGCCCAATTTGTCAATAACGTCGCCCTTGCGACAGGCGTCACCAAGCCCCTGAGCAGTTTCGGCAATAGCAATTGCATCTCCAGTTGCACCAGCAGCAAGCCAACGAAGCTCAATTCCTCTGTTCTTGAGCGATGGTCCAAGCATGGAGAATACCGAATAGGTGCCGCCAATATGTGGGCGGACAAAGTAGGCGCACTTCATGATCTAAAACGAGCTCCCTGAAGATCGAGAGGGGAGCAAGATTTCGAGGAGAAATCCTCTCGAAGCCTTGCTCCAGTATATCGGGGGGCATTTGATATACCGATGTGCAGTGTAGCGGAATTGAGCTGCTGCGCATTTTGGCTTTGAGGGGTAGATCACCTCATACATAAGAGGATGGTCTTCACCCTTCTGCCAGTTTTCACAAAGATTGCGATGGTCTATTTTCTTCATGCAGGTGGAGACCCATTCATGAAAATAGGGCTTTTTGGTCAGTTCGGCTCAGGCAATACCGGCAATGACGGCTCCCTGGAGGCAATGCTGCGGTTACTTGATCGTATCTGTCCAAACGCTCAGCTGGTTTGTATCTGTTCACGGCCCGACGTTATCAGCGAGAAGTACGAAATTGCATCTGCACCAGTGGGACAGCCCGCGTCGGAGAACCGCCTGATGCGGACGCTCAACAGCGTCTTACTGCATGTTCCACGGCGACTATCTGGTTTTGTGAGTGCGGTCTCTCTAGCGCAGGGGCTGGATTTCATAATTGTACCTGGGACCGGCATTCTCGATGATTTCAATGAGAACCCATTTGGCTGGCCATTTGCGGTATTGCGATGGTCTGTCGCCGCAAAAATTGCAGGCGCACGTCTTGCATTCATTTCAATCGGAGCGGGTCCTGTTACGCTTCCCCTTAGTCGATTTTTCGTTCGCAGAGCATCAATGCTCGCGTCTTATCGTTCTTATCGCGATCAGGTCTCCCTCGACTTCATGCGATCTCTTGGCGTGATCTCAATAAACGATGTCGTCACAGCTGATATAGCCTTTTCGCTTCCAACGGTCGAGGAAAGTGTGCGTAAAGTTGGCACCCAGACTATAGGACTTGGCATAATGGACTATAAGGGGTGGCGCAAGAATGCTGCCGACGCGTCCCTCATCTACGACACATATCTCGACAAAATGGCGAAGTTGCTCGATCAACTATTGGCCCAAGGGAAACAGGTCCGGCTATTAACGGGAGATAGAGCTGACTTTAAGGCAGTTGAAGATCTACTAAAACGACTCGCTATGCATAAATCAAATAGCATAATTTTTGAACCTGCTCTGTCGTTAAACCAGCTGATGCAACAGATCGCCCAGGTCGACATCGTTGTTGCCAGCCGCTATCACAATATCGTCTGTGCGCTTGCCATGGGGCGACCAGCTATCTCAGTCGCTTACGCAAAGAAAAATGATGCGCTGCTTCATGACACAGGTCTCTCCCAATTTTGCCATCACATTGAGAATTTCGAGCCGACAACATTGCAGGCTCAGATAGAACGCATGCTATTACAGAAGGACCAACTCTCTATCGACGTTAAAGCCGGCGTGAAGCAATATCGTGAACGGCTAAACGTGCAGGAAGAAATGTTGCGCAGATCATTGTTTGAGCAGGATCGCAAAAAGGATTAATGGCGATTGCGACGCTGCAACAAGTAGTCGATTGGTGGAAATAAGATCATTGAAGGATGTCGCCTTAATGCGAACGCCATCAGGGATGCAGAACCTTTCTCTCGTCGCAGTAAATTGGAAAATGCGGACCAATACGCGCGCTTCGCTAGACAATCCTGCGCTAGTTCGAAGAGCGCCGATGCATTGGGCAGCGCCGCGCCGTCACTTTCGAAGAATGTGCGGAACGCAGCTTCAAATTCACAGTTCCACTCAACGATACCAGCGACACTCGCAGAACGATTTAGGTTATGCACCCGCGCGCAAGCTTGAACAGCATTTGTCGATGCAACTCCTCCGTAAGTTGCAAACCTAAGCCACATTTCAAGATCATCTGTATGTTGAAGGTTTGTCTTATAGTACCCAACCTTTTTTTGAACCGACGTTCTAACGAGGGCTGTGGGACCGGCAACGGGATTGTAAGCGTGCATGCAAGCTCGTTCGATGAATTCGTTTCCCGACTGGATTACCCACCCACCCCGTTTGGGAAGATCCACCGGCTTTGGGTAGTCATTGCCAGAAAAATTCTCAATCGACCCATGAGCGAGATGAACATCTGGAGATTGTTCGAGCGCGCAGACCGCTCGACTTAGGGCACCATCAACCAACAGATCATCGGCACACAATATCAAGAAGTATTCGGATCTAGCCCAGTCAATTCCCTCATTGAACGATGCGTGAGGCCCTAAATTGCTAGTTCTGAGTATCACTTCAACCCGTTGGTCGCCTGCTGCAATTGTTCTACAGATGTCAGCGCTCAGGTCATGGGATGCGTTATCAATGATCAGCAGCCTCACGTCGACGCCTGTTTGTGTCAAGACGCTGGCTGCACACTCTAACAAATATTGACCGTAATTGTAATTTGGAATGACAACGTCAACGGTAGGATATCCACTCTCAGTATTGTTCATATCGCCCTCACTCTGCTGATTGTGATATCTTGGCATCAACGCGCCGCATCCCACGAGGGCGGAATGGCAATCTCCTTATTAAAGCAGTCAGTAGCGGCGTTAATTCTTCTGCGAAGGGATGACGGACCAAAATCAGGCCGATTGACCAGCTCAAAATTGCGGTTACAACGACGACAACGGCTTTCAACCAAGACATCTCCAGGTTGAGTCCGTTCGATATCACGATCATAGCAGGTGCGAGGATTGCAATTATTGTAACTGAGGCGCTTCGCATCAGTTCACGGCCTAGTTCCTTGTAGGTGAACCTGACATGCTTGCGCACGTAGATGATCGCGACAACCATTTGGAACGGTAGACTGATGAATTGACTGAGTGCAACCGCGAACAATCCATAAAATGCTCCGGCGCACAGGATTGCGGTGGCGACTACCCTGGAGATTACATTAGAAACGAATGCTTCCCGATTTTCGCCTAAAGCCATCAACAGTGGGTAGGTGAGAATAACAGGGAACCAGAACAAACTGGCAAGGCTCATTACAGCCACAATCGGGGCTGCTTCCGTCCATCCAGGACCCAGTATGATGGCAACCATCGGGTGAGCCAAGAGAGCCAATAGAATTTGCGCTGGCCAATAAACGACAGAAATATAGGATAAGGCCCGTATATAAGCCCGACTGATGTCACCTCCGGCCCGCGCATGTGCGGAGAGCATGGGAAACGCCACCGTAAAGACCGCCGAAAGAAAGATTCGGTCCGGTAATCCGCTGACTGTGTTGGCGCGGTTGTAAATGCCGACGGATGCGATCGGCATAAAGCGTCCAAGCATGAGTTGCGGAAAGGTTTCACAGATTTTGTTGAGGCCCGCATTGCCGCCGAGATAGATACCGAACCTCCAAGCTGTGTTTATACTTTCAAAAGAAGGATATAGAAGCCGCCCG
Organism: Brucella sp. NBRC 12950; assembly: GCF_030268145.1. Taxonomy (NCBI): domain Bacteria; kingdom Pseudomonadati; phylum Pseudomonadota; class Alphaproteobacteria; order Hyphomicrobiales; family Brucellaceae; genus Brucella; species Brucella sp. NBRC 12950. The sequence goes on along the minus strand of NZ_BSQC01000010.1, from coordinate 75,347 downwards.
AGCGGATAAATCGACAGAGCCAAACCTGTTGTGATCATTGCACTTGCAAGCAATCCGAATGCAAAACACATATGTCCGAAGCCCAGTCCAGCCATGGCAATAGTAACCAATGCACCCGCACCAGTTCCTGCAGTACGAATGCGGGCCAACATACCAAACGCCATTTCACGCCTCAATAAGGCCACCACTGGTAGTGACAAACTCTCAACGAGTGCAGCAATTATTGTTATGTTAAGAAAAAGCAGTAGTAGCGGGTCGTGATACGACTGGGCAAAGTAGTCTCGAGCAAAATAAAGGACAGCTGAAAGCAAGAGCGTGACGGTCATCAGAAACGTCATCGAGGTCCGGATGTCCGGATCTCGGACTTTTTCAATGCGGATGAGAAATTCCGGACTCGCAAATTCACGCAGGGAATAGAAGATCGCTCCAATACTCAGACCGACAACTCCAGCACCCGTCTCGGCGGGACCTAGAAACCGTGAAACAGCGATCACTGTGACGAAATTGAAAATTAAGCCGGCATATTGTTCGAGCGCGGCCATCAGAATACCTCTGCGTGCACCACTCATGATCGGTCACATTTGGTCGTTGTTTGGATACTCAATTTATCTCCCCCCAAGACATTGCCGACTTCGGACTGCTGTTCTTAGTGTCGGTAGGATAGAGACTTGCTGCAGGTTTGAAATTTGGTCCTTGGTTTAATCCCCTAGCTGAAAGGAGTACACGGCACGCTTTTAAGCCAAGTCGTCCTCGAGCGCGTCAAACAGTAAAAATTACGCAAGTTGAAATAGCACGCGCTTGGGAGACGAAATGACTAGTCTTTTCTGGACCTCGTTGCTGGCATTTATAATGTCGGCTATTTTCTGTCTCGGATTACGAGGTCTTGCCCGCGATTGGTATTTATTAGATGTGCCAAATGCCCGCAAGAAGCACGATGGAACTGTTCCACTCTGCGGAGGAATAGCAATTTTTCTAACCTTCTTCTTCTGTGCCTTCCTAGCTCCTTCCATGGTTGGTTCGGCAAATGCGGCTCTACTGCTACCCGGACTGCTTCTAATTTTGACGACGGGAGTATTGGACGACAGATTTGATCTTCCCGTTACGCCACGGCTTGTAATGCAATTGACAGCCGGATTTGTCATTATCGTTACCGTAGGATTAGAGGAGATTCACCTGGGTCTGGGCGCAAGGCAATCAGAGACCTTGCAGGCGGCTTCCTCTAATGTTTGGGGCGACGCTGTAACTGGTCCATTATTCTTGCTTTTGGCTCTCGCATTCATTGTGGGGCTTGTAAACGCCGTGAATATGAGCGACGGAGTCGATGGGCTTTCCGGCTCTGCAAGCGCGGTTTCATTCTTCTGGCTTGCTTTGATCAGTTTCAAAGCTGATCAGCAGCAGCTAGGCCTGCAGTCGCTAATTCTTTCATCAGCATGCATCGGTTTTTTGATTTTCAACATGCGGCACCGTTTCCGGAGCAGAGCAAGCATTTTCCTTGGCGATGGGGGAAGTACGCTTCTGGGCGCATCTCTCGCTGGGATAATCCTCATTTTGGCAAACAGGCAAATCTCACTAGAGTTTCCGATCCTGTTATGGATCGTGATAGTCCCTGTTGTCGATACGCTAAGCCTGATAGTGCGCCGGCTCGCAGCGCGAAAAAGCCCTTTCTCACCCGATAGACAACATTTGCATCATCTGCTGCTCGATCGTGGTTTCTCGATAGGGCAAACTGCATTCACTATTTGCTTCCTCAATTTTTTTGCAGGTGCAATCGCCTTTGGAGCAATCGCCTTGAATGTGCCAGCATGGGTGATGTTGCTCGCACTTATTATTCCATTTAGCGCGCATATTCTGTTTGTCTTGCGCTCAAGCAAGAGTGCTCCTTTAATCAGTGCATCCGTGAGCGTAGATGCCACCCCCTCACCCAAGCCAAAGATAACTTTACCAGGGGCAACCTCATGAGTGTTTCCGTTCTCATCATGACCAGAAACGAAGAGATCAACCTCCCAGCGTGTCTAGCAAGCCTCGATTGGTGCGACGATATCGTAATTCTAGATTCTTACAGTGACGACGATACAGTAAACATCGCTAAAGCCGCCGGCGCACGGGTTTACCAGCGATCATACGATACCGAGGACCGTCAGCGGATGCACGGGCTGACAGAAATCAAATTCAAGTATGACTGGGTTTATACTCCTGACGCAGATGAAATTACGCCAACAGATTTGCGTGATGAAATTCTTGCGATTGCCTCAGATCCCTCGCGACCAGAAGTATTCTTCAAAGCGCGTTACAAGAACATGTTTATGGGGCGGTGGATCAAGCATGCAAGTTTGTACCCAACCTGGATCACTCGTTTGGTGCGGCCAGATCGCGTAAGATTTGAACGATCCGTTCATTCAAGGGCGAGCGGAGGTCCAGAAGGTCAGTTACAATCACACTTTGTACATTATAGCTTCAATAAGGGCCTCGAAGCTTGGTACGACAAACATAATCGTTATTCTACTGCGGAGGCTAGCCTCTCCGCCAATCGCCTGCTGGAACGTAAAATCGATTGGCCAGGCATTTTCTCAGGAATATCTGAACGCCGGCGTCGCGCGTTAAAATCACTTTCGTATCATGCGCCCTTCAGACCTTCGCTGCGTTTCCTCTACATGTATATATTACGCGGAGGATTTCTCGACGGGAAGCCCGGCTATCTCTACTGCAGATTACTTGCAGCATATGAGTTCATGATCATCATCAAGATGGAAGAACAGCGCATAGAGAAAGGTAAGGCTGAAGAGGCTTTGTCTCGGAAAATACCTGAACGTTCTGATCCTGAACGGCGTCCAGCATGATGTTTCTATTGCTTCTTCCTGGCATGATCTTGTTTGGAATGGCAGCGATCTTCTATTCGGAACCAGTCCTGACGCTTGCAGACGACGGCCGTAAAGTCGACGTGATTGTCGTTCCGGGCGGTGACGGTCCACCTCGCGCCGAACAAGCAGCACGGTTGTGGAAGCAAGGACGCTCGCCAATGATCTTAATAACCGGTGATGGGGACTGCCTCTTTAACAAGAGGATCATGGTTCGTGAAGGTGTGGCCCCGTCAGCCATCCTGGTGGAATGTAAATCAGGGACCACCTGGCAAAATGCCTTCTATTCCGCCCCTGTTATGCGAAGGATGCACGCCCGAAGGGCGCTGATTGTCACAAATTGGTATCATTCGCGGCGGGCTGTCGCCAGCTTCCGGACAGTCTGTCCTCAAATGCAGTTTAGTTCCTCGCCCATCAACAGTGAGCCAACACATGCTGGATTTCCTATGTCTTCCAGTGATTTAGAATTAGTGACTAAAGAATATGTGAAACTAGGCTGGTACCTAATCTCTGGCCGGATTTCTCTAGGTTACCTCGCTGCAAGTCAGTCCATCGGTGCCTCTGATATTTGCGCTATTGGGGGGAGAGAAGGATGAACACATCCCTCACGTGGATATTTGTCGGGTTGGTAAGCTGGTTTCTTGCGAATGGTCTTTTACGAGCAGATCGCATGTATCAGTTTCCATTTCTGGCCGGCGTAATGACCTTTGGTTTCCTTCTGCCACAGATGCCAGCCCTTATGAACGATCAGTTCCTTCCATCGGGTGCGTACGCCAAAACGATGCTTATGGGTATTGCTTCGCTTGCAATGCTAGCAATTGGTTGGAAACTGACGAAGAAGCCACTCGGTCTTCTGCGCATGGGGTTCAGCGAACGTCGCCTCATCTGGGCGGCAGCTGGTCTGTCTGGGTTTGGGGGAGTGTTCTACTATCTTTTAAGTCGGTTGCCGGGCGATGTTTCTATTGGCGTGCAGATGACGGGCATTCCTGTCGTTTATCTCTTCTTTGCACAACTCATGCCTTATGGACTTGGCATCGCATTGTTGTGTTTCGTACGTCGTCCGTCATGGGTTGTCTTTGCAATTATTGCATTTGACCTCATTTTCTATCTGGACCGGATTGTCGTAACCGGAAAGCGGGCCGAGGCCATACAGCTCGTATTGATGATACTGCTCTCTTTCTGGTTCTATCGACGTATCGTTGTTCCGCGTGTCCTCATGATCGTTGGAGTTCTCGCTGGTACGTTTCTTATGACAAGCATGGGGGACTATCGCCAAATCACGCGCGCAGCGTCCGGTTTTGTTCTCGATGACATAATGCAAATCGATTACGCCACAAATTTTAAGGAGACACTTGAGCGTGGGGGGCTTGAGATGCGTAACGCTGTGATGCGCATCGATGAGATAGACCGAAGACTCGAGTTCGACTACGGAAAATTCCATTGGAACCGTGTAATATTTACGTTTGTTCCTGCGCAGCTCGTTGGTTCCAGGCTGAAAGATGCCTTGCAATTTGATACTCCGCGGCCAGGCCGAGACTACAATCCCCCTACAGGCACAACCGAAACTGGACTAGTCGATGCATACGAATCTTTTTGGTATTTCGGAGCGCTGAAATTTTTGCTCCTTGCTTGGATCATGCGTCGTCTCTGGGAAACAGCGATGGCTGGTGAGATGCTTGGGCAGCTTGTTTATATGATGTCAATCGTGCCGGCGATGCATGCCATTTCACATCAAACAGACTGGGTAATTCCTGTCTGGATCCATATGGCAATCTTCCTGACACCAGTGTTGGCATTTTGCCGGATCCGAAATCAATCCGTCGGTCTACCGACCCCCCTGCAACAAAGTCACGTCGCGCCACAGCTCAACTAATGGATGAATTCGATGACAATTAGATCTGAAACCAGTTCTCAATCAACCATTCGTGGCCAAAAGCATTCTTCACGCCCTTTGGAGGGCGGCGCAACATTCACGATAAGAAATCGCATTAACCGGCTCATTTGGCAAATAACCTGGTTGCTTGTCGCTGCATGGACACCATCCTTTCTATGGCCGTGGCGGGGCTACATATTGCGATTGTTTGGCGCAACGATCCACAAAACTGCGATCGTGCGCAGTAGCGTTCGAATTTGGTGGCCAGGAAATTTATTCATGGATGCTCATTCTTCCTTAGGGCCAGGCGTAAATTGCTATAACGTTGCAAGGATCGAGCTTGCGCCCTATGCAATCGTCTCACAAGGCGCCCATCTCTGCTCAGCCGGACACAATATCGATCGACCGGATTTCCCTTTGACGGCGACCCCGATTTCAATTGGCGTTTGCGCTTGGGTTGCAGCGGAAGCATTTGTTGGACCAGGAGTGTCCATGGGAGAAGGCGCAGTACTAGGTGCTCGAGCAGTAAGCTTTCGTGACTTGGAACCATGGATGGTTTATGCCGGAAACCCTGCACAGCCACTTCGCAAGCGACAAAAGCCCACCAATTTTTGATCGGTTTCGTCATTTCACACAATGCAGATAACTCCAACTAAAGTACACGTACGCGCTCTTCAAACTGGGCTCGATGTCGCGCTACTGGATACTCGGTTAGTACGCAAACGCAACGCCGACAGCATAGACAAGCCTTAGCGATCATCCAGTCTTTGGTCCGTGCGCAACGACCTGGAGGATTATCTCACCGACTTTGCAAACATTTCGCTTGACCCGATTGGTCGAGTGTAAACAATTATGCCCGCAAGTCGGGTGATTGCAAGTTTGTCGAGGAGGCAGCTATGAAAGCAGCAGCAATAGTTTGTGGATCATTAGGCGCGATTGCAGCCCTTACCTCACAGTTGGCTGCCCAAAGCCCGAACTTCAATCTGACATACCACGTTGAACGTTTTCCCAACGCGCAGGTCGATCTCGTTGAATGTGGCGCAGTTGTCGAAAAGACAGCGAAGAGTGCTGGTTTCTCCGTAAATACGCAGCAATTTCCCAACCAGCTCGTGATGGTCAGCGGTGGCGAAGAGGGCAAAGGTGTCTTTACCGCTCAATGTATCGCAGTAAACGATGTGACTGTGGCGGTGTTGCAAGGTATCGACTATCGCGCAACCAAAGGTGAGCTTGGAGCGCTCGCTGATCAATTACAGCGAGCCATTCTGACCATTAGCGAATAGTTTGGCTCCCAAGCTACTACATTTGTGTGCTTTCCGTTTGGTCAACTATGATTTTGGATCAGGGTATCAATCGTCGCTCCTATTAACGGGCTGGCTCTAAAAGTGTGGTCAAGGTGTTGCGCCAAGTATCTTGAGCGCGTACGCGCATTGTGCTCGGTGTTGCTCATCCTCGCAGTTGTTTACTTCATCGCGAAGTTCGGCAATTTTTACCGGCCGAACGATAGGATTTGCACATGCGCGCTTTATGTAGACAAGATACTCTTCATCGTCACGCATGGTGATGGCGTTCAAAGCTAAGACAATATCGTCATCGAAACCGAAAGAGTATACATCATTGAGCGAAGTGTCTGTGCGCTCGATCATATCATGCATGACACCGACTATCTGCGTCTCGACCGTGTCTTGTGCTAACATAACGCGGAGAGGATGCAGAATAAACGGATTTCCTCGTTCGTCCTTCTGGTCCATATGAGCCGCGGCCGCAACGGCAATGGCGGTTTCAAGATTACTCAAACTGTGCTCCTTAAACTATCATCCCAGTGGCTGGGCCCCAAAGGTACTAAGTTTCGTGGATGTTTATACCCATTTTATCGATTGCGGGTACCCTGTCTGAGTTAATCGGATGCAATTGGCGTGAAAATGAAAATGTAAAATGTGCCTTTGCTACATCTAAACATTAAGAATTAAACATAAGACTCTGGATATAAATACTAAAGATTATCAAAATGGCAAAGTCGCGTAGCGATGCGATGCGTAACGAGCTTCATGCGCGACTAGCAGTGAAAACTTAAAAACGGTTACTAAGCTACGGATTTATGTAGATTTTATTATTGAGTAATGGTTTTCCGTATTCGATTCACCTTTGAGTGTTGTGCCGTTCAATTCCTCTGTTCATTTTTGAAGAGAGGCAAGGCGTGGGTTGCGGGCTTAGCGCAATCAAACAATTCATAAGTTTCAGAACGGATCTGGGAAGTTCATAAAACGAGAACCCGCGTTCCCGTCTGTTTCCTGCTGGTTGAACTTTTTGCGCAGCCGCGAGTTTAATCCTCGGAGGATGACGGCATGAGTTGGTTTCTAACTGCTATATCGACCGCATGGCTTATTGTAATCGCCTATTCCGCATGGTCAGAACGTAACGAGGATTGAACTCCTTCTATGGGGCCGAGTGCCTTTCGTATGTCCGCCTTCTGATATCAGACTGTCACAAAATGAACCAAACCAAATTTAGGGCGTTAATAGGTTGTTAATCTCCGGTAACCTGAGGTGAAAGAAATGGATTGGTCGAATGTAATTGCACTAAGCACAACGGTTGCCGTGGTACTGGCCGTTTTCTTTGTTACATCTTTAGAAATTCGAAACAGATAAACTCATTTGATCTGGCGTATGCGGCTTAAGATTGATCGCCGTAGCAGTTTCACTAAAGCGCCTTGGAATAGCCCGGGCCTTGACGCGGCAGCGTAGCGATTGAAAGGCCTAACCTAACCGGGTTTGGTAAAGCGGGAATAGGCCTTGATTGTTTGCTGCGCAACCATTGGCCAAGTGTAATTCTCTTCCACAAGCCGGCTCCCAGCACGTCCCATGCGTGATGCCTCAAGCGGATCGTTGAGGACTGTCATTAGCCCTGCTGCGACCGCTTCTGCAGACACTTCGCATATGATCCCAGCCTTCGCCTCAGCAACTTCGGGAAAGTGGCAAGCTTCGGTAATCACAACCGGCACACTGCATGCGAGTGCCTCGGTGATTGCGACGCTGAAGCCTTCCTGGCGACTTGGCAGGCAGAAGCAGATAGCGTTCTTTAAGGCGGCAATCTTGGCCGCTCCGTAAAGACCACCTGTTAGATGAACACGGCTTTCTAGCCCCGCTTTTCGGATCGAGGATAAAAACTCCCCTTTTGAACCGCCGTCTGGCCCTGCGACAACCAAATCGATATCTGGATAGCGAGGTGCAATAAGGCGAAAGGCCTCCGCCAGAATATCAAGTCCCTTCTTGTAATGTAGACGTGACAGAAACAGCACGAATGGACGATCAGGTAGTCCATCACGACGAGGTTCACTGCCCTCTATTTCATTAAGGAATATCCCATTTGGAATCGTGATCGAAAGAGGAAGAAGACGTAACGGCCGCATCAGCTCGGCCTCATCTTGATTTAGAGTTTGAATAAAAGCTGCTCCGTCAAGCATTTTTCGAAAACCAAGCTGCAATGCGAGTTTTTTCTTCAGAGATTTTTGTTTCATGCTCCAGACATCAAGCATTCCACAACAACATATGCAGTATCCCACGCCATATGACCGACACAGGCGTGCCGCACGCAGGAGGATCATTTCCCAAACCCCGTGCAAATGAACGAAATCAGCGCCTTTAATCAGAGCGGTCAAGGCCTTCGCGGCGCAGTTGCCAGTGATCGTCTCCTGTAAACTCGGCATTGGCAGCATGAATGCCCGGACCTTGTTGAAATGAGGAACGCTGGCGGTCGCCTTAGAGGCACGATAATTAATCTCATCGTCACTATAGCTAACGATCGTGACTTGATGCCCCAGCCCTGCTTGTGCAGCAGCGAGGCGGACCACGACTGCCTGTGGTCCACCCTTCGCAGGATCAAACGATCCAATGACGTGAATAATCTTCATGACAAACCCATATTCGAACGGTTCGAAATCGCAACCAGTAGTCGCTCTCCGTAACGCTCAACGGTGAAGTCTCTTGCTCGTTCTCGTGCTTTAATGGATAGCGCGGCAAGCATAGCTGGACTGTCTGATATCTGTTGTAAACGAAGAATCGTTTCGTGAACGTCGCGGATCGGCACGATATATCCATCAATTCCATGGCGTACAACGCTGCCCGTATTCTCAGTGCAAATCACCGGGATACCAGAGGCGAGAGCTTCGTAACAAACGGTCGCTGATCCTTCACACAAAGACGGAAGGAAGAAAACATCGGCCCATTCAAATTGTGCCCGCATTTCGCTTCTCGGTATTGGTCCAGTCAGTTCCACGCACTGTTCAAGAGTTTCACGAGCCTGTGGTCGGACGTCAATGGGGCCGACCATACGAAACACCATCTTGCCTGCGAGGCTCTGTGCCACTGCCCCTACATAAGGGGAACCTTTTCTAAGACCTACTGCGCCCACAGTCAGCACCCGCAAAGGGCCAGGCTCCCTTTGGCGCGGTGGGATTTTGAACCGGTCGTCGACGCCGTAAGGAACAACGACAACTTTATGAGGCTCACAGCCTGCCTGAATGACATGATCTGCGACAAATTGTGAAGGGCAGATAACTGCATCAGCAATTCTCCACTCTGCCCGCTCACGCGCTGCAAATTCTGAGGAACTGCTGTCGTCGTTCTCCGGTGACTGCCACCCAGGATGAAGCAGACTTTCCTCCGCAGCCAGACGATCCACAACAGGACGTGGCGCTATCATCTGCTCAACGGCCGTCCAAAGTCCTTGATTTCTGGCAACGGTCAAAAGCTCCAAAGCTTCCCCGCTAAACGCATAAAGACCATGGGCACCATGAAATCCTCTTGCCGCAACCAATGCGCCGAAGGTTTTTCCAGCCCAAATAGCGTTATCCGTCGATTTGGGTCCTGTTTCATGCGCCAACCGCTTTATCGCTGAATAAAGACCAAATGTCGGAAAAGTGGTCATTTTCTCTTGAGGAATACCTCCTGGCTTTCGCCCCACCAACCGCCGTACTGCAGTGGGTAACATCTCACCTGGCAATTTGTTGAGCATTCGCGGCCAGCCTTGCAACGCACAAATGTCGGTATAAAAATGCGCGAGTTTTTGATGGCTCTCGAATATTCTCGGTACGGCATAATGCATCCGTGCACCCAGTTGACTAACGACGAAAGAACCTTCCATCACATTTTCTCAGCTTGAAATTGTCGATCGAGCACGGGCATTGGAACGATTTCATCCTTGCGGACCAAACGGCCAATAGCGGATTGCCATACGGCGGCGCCAAACTCGCGCGAGTAAGCAGTTTCCATAAGATACCGCGCATTGTTACCCATCATATTTCGATTGACCTGGGAGTTTCGCAGTAGCAAAACAGAACTCACCAAGGTTTCGACTTCGCCGGGCGAAAGCGAAAGACCGCAATGAAAATCGCGCACGACGTTTGCAATTTCGCCTTCCGGGTCTCCTATGAAAATCGTCGGGCGTGCAGCAGCAAGTACTCCGTAAAATTTACTTGGCACGATGCAATGTTCCAGCTCCGGTTTGAGGGAGACGAGGTGGACATCAGCAGCACCGAGGCTCTCAGACAGATGTTCAACCGGCTGAAACGGCTTCATGATTACATTTGTCAGTTGACGTCGCCTTACCTCGCGTTCGACATATCCCCGTTGCTGGCCTTCCCCTATCATGAGGAAAGCGACATCCGGATACTCCTGAAGCTGCTCCGCGGCGTCAAGAACCGTCGCAAATTCGTGCGCGCGCCCGAAGTTTCCCGAATACCCGATTACAAATTTATCAGTTAGTCCCCAGGCATGACGCAATGAATTGACCGTCGGATCGACGGGTAGAATTTCGTTCTTGTCCGCCCAGTGATGGACCACGGCCAATCTGTCGGCCGGAATTCCCTTCGATGAGAGGAACCTCGCCATTCGTTCGATCGGACAAATTGTGAGAGCAGACCGGCGCATTGACCAATTTCGCAGTGCCAATGCCACACGTCCCGAAAGCGTACTGTGCTTCAACAGCCCCAGTTCCATTGCTGTTTCCGGAAAAAGGTCCATGACCCAATTGACAAGATGCCCCCCACGGACCCTCAAGGGTAACGCTGCAGTGACAGATAGCATTGGCGGATCGGTACAAACCACACATATATCGTCCTTCTGAACATTGGCGGAAAACCAAGCGGCTGCAGACAGATGAAACGAGGTATAATCCGTTGCACGTCCCGCAAGACTGCTCCGGCCGTAATTCGTAGTCCAGATACGGTGCACCTCAATGCCATCGATTGTTTCTCGAGCGGGCAACGATCCCTTACCGCATTCGTGATAGCTACGGCTGGCAAGCACGATTGTCTCAACGCCTTCGCGCACCAACTCATGAGCGAGGCTCGTCACCATTCTGCTTGTCGCGGATTGATCGGGGTAAAAATATCGATTTGCCAGCACCACGCGCATGATTCCAACTTTCTCCAGCTCGAGCCGTTTTGGAAGCATGGCGATTTTATCCAATGACCCACAAGAAGCCTATTGGAATAGGGAACACGAACAGCAGGCGTTGTTACTACCTCTTTAGGCGAAGTTGATCTTAGCGGGCTACGGCCATGCTTCATCCAATCAGACGCCTGGGCAGACATTCTTACCGTTTTGGAGCCGTTCTGTTGCCATTCGAATTCGCTATCATCGAACTTCGAAACATTTGGACGGAGGGAAGACGTTGCAGGAAAAGACAGCACTTATTATCGGCGTTACCGGGCAAGATGGTGCCTATCTGAGTGAACTACTACTCAATAAGGGCTATCGGGTGCATGGTCTCAAACGGAGGTCTTCATCGTTCAATACCGCCCGCATCGATCATCTTTACCAAGATCCGCACGAGGCGGACATTCGATTTCGATTGCATTTCGGCGACCTTACCGATGCAACTAATCTTTGTCGCGTAATCCAGGAAGTCAAACCGGACGAGATTTACAATCTCGGCGCGCAGAGCCATGTGCAGGTGAGCTTTGAAACTCCTGAATATACAGCGAACGCCGATGCCTTGGGCACCCTGCGTTTGCTTGAGTCGATGCGCATATTGGGGCTCGGTGAGAGATGTCGCTTCTACCAGGCATCCACGTCTGAATTATTTGGAAATAGTTCTCCCGACGCCCAGAGCGAGCAGACGCCCTTTGCACCCCGAAGCCCGTATGCGACAGCTAAGCTTTATGCTTATTGGACAACGGTCAATTACAGACAGGCTTACGGCTTTCATGCCTCAAACGGCATCCTGTTCAATCACGAGAGCCCGTTAAGGGGTGAAACTTTTGTAACTCGCAAAATAACACGCGCAGTTGCAGCAATTGAACGAGGTCTGCAAGAAAAACTGCGGTTAGGTAATTTGAATTCCCGTCGCGACTGGGGACATGCGCGAGACTATGTTGAAGGAATGTGGCGAATTCTCCAGGAAGACGTGCCGGATGATTACGTTTTAGCGACCGGCGAGACGCATACCGTACGTGAGTTTGTTGAACACGCATTTAAGGCTGTCGACAAGCAAATCGAATGGCATGGCGATGGGATTGAAGAAATTGGCCTGGACCGGAAGTCAGGTCGATGCCTGATCGAGATCGATCCCCGATATTTCCGTCCAAATGAAGTTGATTTTTTGCTGGGTGACGCATCCAAAGCAAAGAAAAGGCTGGGCTGGGAGCATACAACTGGATTTGAAAGTCTTGTCACAGAAATGGTCGACTGGGATATGCGAAATGTTATGCGGGAGGTCGGAAGAAATGACTTCTACGGCTGATATTTCTCCACCTGCCCCCCTCTATTTGTTTGCTGGTAAGAAAGTTTTTGTTGCCGGGCATACCGGTATGGTAGGTTCAGCGCTCATCCGCCGTCTCATGCGTGAAGCCTGTCAGGTTTTAACAATCGATCACGCGGACCTTGACCTCACCCGACAAAATGAAACTGAACATTTCATTCAGAAGCATCGCCCAGACATTATCATCATTGCCGCTGCGCGTGTTGGCGGAATACTTGCCAATGCCCAGTATCCAGCGGATTTTCTTTATGAAAATCTCGCAATTGGCATGAACTTAATTCACGCTGCACAGCAGAACCAGACCGAGCGCCTCCTTTGGCTCGGATCGAGTTGCATTTATCCCCGCGACGCGCCCCAACCGTTGGAAGAACACATGTTACTTACCGGGCCGTTAGAACCAACCAATGCGGCCTATGCGATTGCGAAGATTGCAGCCCTTAAGTATGCTCAAGCGTGCTCGCGACAGTTTGGCAATTGCTTCATGACCGCAATGCCGACCAATTTATACGGGCCCAACGACAACTTTGATCCTTCGACCTCACACGTCTTGCCGGCGCTCATGCGGCGAGTTCACGAAGCAAAGTTAAATGGTTCTGATCACGTCACCCTCTGGGGAAGTGGTAAGCCTTTGCGTGAGTTCCTACACGTCGACGACTTGGCAGACGCGTGCATTCATCTGCTTCGCTACAGCGTCACTGATGAACCAGTTAACATCGGTACTGGACAAGAGATCTCTATCAACGAACTCGCCAGAGTGATCGCCGAAGTGGTTGGCTTTGAAGGTGGGTTCCTCCATGATTTCAGCAAACCCGATGGAACGCCGCGGAAACTCCTAAACACTTCCCAGATGCAGGATTTGGGATGGAAACCGACCATCGCATTGCGTGACGGAATTACCGAGTTATATCAAAACTGGGTAAAAAGCCTCGAGCGTCCTGCTGCAGCATAGCTTGAGCGATGTCCGATGATAAAGATTGCAAGTATTCAAGACAATCCATGCGATAATTATAACCTAACAAAGGGTGCCACTGTTAAGCGGCACCCTTATTAATCATGAGATGAAATCTGGTTCTCTAGCTCGGCGAGCCGGTCACCTTGCTCATATCGAACTCTATACGCAAGATATCTCCAGGCCGAATATCACTTCGTTCATTCGCGCTTATTTCCTGGAATGTCCCATCAACATTCCTACTGATTGTAAAGAGTAGATTCTTCCGCATATCGGAGGAGGAAATGTTGCCAGAAGACTTAGCAATCTCTGCCATTGTTTGAAGTTGGGCATTGCTTCTGAGTTCCATGCGGGCAATATTCAGATCAAGCTCCTGTAGATTGTTGGCTGCATCACTTTTGCGAACCTCAACCAAGTTAGCTATTCGTTGTTGCACGCCAAGCTGGTTTTGTCGCGCACGCGCCAGGAATGAACCTAATTCAAGCGCATCGCGCCGCGTCGCTGAAAGATCGCGCTCCATATCCCGAAGGTTTGACTTGGCGGCAAGACCGCGATCAACAAGGGATTTGCTCGAAGCAACATTCTCCTCTAGTAACGAGATTTCGGCGTCATGAAGTTTTATGCTTTGCTGTAGGGTCTCAATTTCATCGCCATAGCTTGCAGATTGAGCCTCTAACGCTTGACGCTCAGCAGCTAGGTTATTTCGCCGTACTTCAAACAAGGTTCTTTCACCCAGCAGCATATGCTGGCTCAAAGACAACGATTCTTTACTTGCAGGCGTGGCTGCTGGAAGTTCATAAACAAACTCAGTGCCCTCGAGCTCGGCCTGAAACCGAGCGCGGCGGATATTAGTTGTTGTGATCTGCATCTGCAAATCCGCGTATTCCTGTTGTGCGGTAATTAGTTGCATTCCAGCAGTAATTGCGGGCGCTTCACCTTTGCCAGATCCACCGCCTAGCGCCATAAGTTCCAATGCAACCATGCCTGGCCGGAATTCATACTTACCTGGGGACTTAACGTCACCGACAACGAAGACTGGCGCATACTGATTAATCGATGCAGTTACCGTGAGGCCTGGAATATGTTGTGACAGGACACTGGCGAGCTTTTCACCAATCTCAGTTGTCGTGAGGCCCCTCACATTGAAATTTCCAACAACCGGGTAACCGATATTTCCATCAACGTCGATTGGGTACAGGCCCGTTAAGGATGGCTGGCCGTAAACAGTGACTTGAAGGATATCATTGGGGCCGACTTTATAAGCCTGAGATTGAGCATAAGCACTTTGACCTGGTGCGATTGCAAGCCAACTCGATAATAGACTAGCTCTTATAACGCGTGCGAGACCTGCTCTGGCCGGGGAGAATTCCGTGAACCTCCTCATAATTTTTCTCCCATTCCATGTCCAGACGCGACACCTTTGCGTCTCCACCAATACCTTGCAGATCGGCTCACAGCACGAGCTTTTCGTCGGCAGGCTAGAAGAGCAACATTAAGCCAACCGTGATATGAGGGCGAAAACTGGTTTACCACCGCGAGCGCAGGTTTACGACCCATGGATGCCATAGCTCGAATAAGGGCAAGATTGGCGGGTTGATCTTTCTTGTCGGGCTGAACGACAAGCAGCGTCGTATCCGTTGCACGTGAGAGGAGTGCCGAGTGCCTATCTTCAAGGATAGCCGGCAGATCAACCAGTATTATCTTATGATCGGGTCGGAGTTGCGTGATCAAGTCCGAAAGCCACTCCCCATCTTTGAGGTTTCTTGCTGGGGTGATTATGTCAATTCCTGACCCATGGTCATGAACGAGCGTAGCACCAGCAATTCTGCGGCCTGACAGCACTAAGTCATGGTCTTCGTCGGACAAACCAAAAGCTTGTGAGAGACGCGATTGCCTGTTCGGTGCATCAATAACAGCAACACTGACACCGGACGCTGCAAATTGTTGTGCCAACGCTGTAATCAGCAATGTTTTACCCTCACTGTCACTTAGTGAGACCACAGAGAGCGCAAGCGAATCCCGTCCTCGTGCCAGTATTCTCAAACGATCATGCACGGACTTAATCGCGCGTCCAAATGCGCTTGCCGGATCAAGCCCTCTATTCACGAGCATCGGTACAGTGAGTTGGTCCGAAAGTGGTAACAGTGTAGCAGCAGGAATGCCTGGAAGCATGAAAGTGGCGGTCTGCGCTGGACGTACTTTATCAAACGTCTCGCGCAGGGCTGTCCCTACCAACGATACGAGTGTTCCCAATCCCAAACCGAACAGCAGCCAGTTAGCAAGATTTGGACTTGCTTTAGCCATCGCAGGCTCCGCCGCAGATATCATTTGTGCCTCTGGAACTGCAATCCCATCTTGTTCAATGAGTTGCTTGTACCGGGTCAAATAACTTTCATATACAGTACGGCTTGCATTAGCCTCTCTGTCAAGTTGAACCGCTTGGACTTGTGCTTGATTGGCTTCTCCAAGTTCGACTTCTGCGGATTTAAGTGCCTCCTCGAGGCCCGACCGTCTTTGCCTCGCAATCTGAATTTCATTCCTAAGGCTCTTAACGATCTCATCCACTTGTTCAGCGATTTGTAGTTTTAGCGCCTCGCGCTCCGCCGACAGCACAGGAATCTCCGCGCTCTTCAAGGCGCCATTTGCGCGCAATTCATCCAATTGACGCTCGACGCGCGCCTGCTCGTTGCGCAGTGTTTGAATTGCCGGTGATGCCAAGACTTCCGTTAAGGCAGGGGACTCATTGTTTGCAGCAAGAGCTTCGGCCGTGCGGAGACGTGCTTCAGCAAGTGAGACTGCTCCGGTGGCTGCAACAATTTCCGTGTTAAGCGCTGCGACTCGCTGGGCTTGGAAGCTGACCTGCCCCGGATCACCCGCAAGCCGAGACTTCTGACGGAAATCTTCGGCTGCCCGCTCCGCTGTTTCCAGATCACTGCGCAAAGTGACCAGTTTCTCACCCAGCCATTCGCTCACACGCCGCGCTGCCGTTTGTTGCACATCAATCTGGTGATCGAGATAGGCCGTGACAAAGGCGTTGGCGACCTTGGCTGCGTAAACTGGATCTGACGCTCGATACGAAATGAAAATCGTATAGGAACGCCCATCATTGTTTACCCTAAGGCGTGATAACAACAGATCGATCCGCTGTCTTTCACGATCAGCCGCATCAACACCGCGCGCTTCTCGCTGAGCTGACATTGTATCGACGGTTGAAGAGAGAACCGTGCGAGAGCGAAAGGCGGAAGGTACAACAATATTTTCACCCTGAAGAATATCAATTACCTTCCGTGCCATCATACGAGAGCTGATAATATCTAACTCGGACCGCAATACTGGACTGTCTTGGGGTAATGGAGTAATCGCACTTTCATTAGGAAGTGCCTGAAGACGACGCATATCTAGAACCAACACGGACTCTGATACATAACTTACCGGGGCGGTAACATACCCCGCAATCCCAATCACCGCGCCGGCGAGAATTGGCGTGATGAGCAGTATTTTCCTGCGTCTGACGGTACTGAGCAGATCAGCCAAAGGCTGCCGCGCGTTACCAGAGGATACGTCGGAGATAATCACAAAGTGCCTCCCTCGTGGGAACAGGTTCTGCGCTACAACAAGTGAACGTCAAACGCGCCCAGCGTTATTGGAGATCAGAGAACGATGTTTCTGATGGAAACAGTTCGTTTATTATGCAAGCAACTTCTGTGCGGTTCGAAGCCTTCAATTTCTTCATTATGTTTCGGATATGAACCTTCACTGTACTTTCACGCAGCTTGAGCTCGTAGGCGATTATCTTGTTTGCTTTACCGCGACGCAACGCATTGACAACTTCAGCTTGACGTTGCGTGAACATTCCACCAAGAGGCTGTAATCTATGGGAGTTGGGATCACTTGCATGGCGGAGCGTGAGAACACTACTTGCCGGAACGAACGTGCCGCCAGCCATTGCCAACCGTAGTGCTTCGACGCAGACATTTACATTCACCGAAGTCGGTATGTAGCCTTTAACACCATAGTCCAGGGCTTTTAGGACTTGGGAAATTTCTTCCTTGTCAGCGAGAATGATAACGGGTGCTGGCGCACAATCATTGACAACGCGATTAAGATAGTTGCCAACAGCTGGATCCGATACTTTCTGCCCACCTATGTTGTATAGAACGGCGCTGACACTACGACCACGGCGCTGGTGCTGCCACTGCTCAAATGAGCTAAAGGTTGCGATCGTCATATCGATACTATGGTTCGTTAAACCATGGGCCAGACATTCGCGATCCAACGCCCGGTTGTCAATTATGACGAGTAACGGCAATAATTTGTCGTTAGCTTCCTCTTGCCTAAGGGTGCCCTCACTAGCACTAATACGAGCATTGTTCGCCAATTCACTGCTCTTTACGCTAAATTGCGGAGAAACGTTCATTTTCATGCCCTCATAATTTGCCCAAAGCGCCTTATTTCATTGCAGTTTGACTGCAATGATTATTTAGCGACGGCTGTCATAGTTGTGATTGTTTATTTTATACTTTAACCCCGTACCAAGTATTTTGTTTTTGTTTATTGATTTCAAGATTGCCTGAATTTCGACACAGTGTCATTAACTTAGATTAAGGCCTGATAGGAAATATGGTTTAGGAAATGCTCACGTATATACGCAATTAGTGGTAGAGATTACTACCTTGCCAAAATATATGACCTCGCTGACACTAATTGCAGGGCCAAAACCCTGAAGCAATGACACGAGATGTGGGCACAAGAATCAGACGAATCACGGTTCTTCAGTGGAGTTTGAAGTGGATGCGCATGGCGGTGAATACGGATGACGCGAAAACACTTCGTGAGTTTCTTGAGAGACCTCCAATTAGCGCGGTCTTCGAAGACAGCGACTTGGACATCCTTGAATCACTACCCGTATCCGTCAGATCATTCCCGCCGCACACAATCGTTAGCAGCCAGGGCGACTGGGCTAACTCACTGCATATTATTAAAAGTGGTTGGGGATGCACTTATCGAGATCTCGCGGACGGAGATCGACAAATCCTCGACTTCCCCATGAAAGGGGACTTTCTGGGATTTCGCACAGGTATCGGTTTTAATTATTATACATTGCTCTCAGTTACCGAGCTTTCCGTCTTTGAACTCTCACTTGACCATCTCACTGAACGCCTCACGAAATCGCCACGTCTGGCCATGACTTTCATCGAACTGATGGCGAGGCAGCGCGCAATCCTAGTTGAACATGTGATTAGCATCGGACGACGCAGCGCTATAGTACGTGTGGCGCACTTATTACTTGAACTCGGCCATCGCGCGCGGATGAATGGAACAGGAGACGAACTACGTTTCTTCTGTCCGCTAACCCAATCCGAATTGGGAGACGCTCTAGGCTTGACACCAATCCACATCAACCGAATGTTACGCGATTTGCGGAGTGACGACCTTCTCACCTTCCGCAACAATGTCGTTGAGTTTAGAAATCGTCCTGCTTTGGTTCACATCGCGAGTTTTGATGAAGATTACTTAGCGATGAAGATTTTCCATCGCTTAAGTCTCTGACCAAAATGCACCAGCCTGTAGGGCAAGTGTTGCGTTTGAATTATAACCCTCTGTTATGAAAGGGCTATATGCGGGATGTTTTTCCTCGCGATCTCATCAAACGATTCCTCATATCCTGCATCCGCATATCGCATCACACCAAGGGCCGTATCATTTGTAAGAGCGTGGTCTAAGCGCTCGGATGCCTCAGTCGTTCCATCAGCAATCACGGTTACGCCGGCGCTTGTCATGTAACCCGCATAGCCTCCACCGCCTGAATGCACAACCACAAGGTCGGCCATCGACGCACTCAACATCATCGCGTCAATCAAAGGCCAATCAGCGATTGCATCAGAGCCGTCTTTCATACCTTCAGTCATGATGTTTGGATGTGCCATACTACCTGCGTCAAGATGATCCCGTGAGAATGCTATCGGCCCCTTCAATCCGCCAGTTGCGACCATTTGATTGACGCGCAATGCAAGTGCGGTTCTTTCGCCGTGTCCGAGCCAAGCAATCCGTGCAGGAAGGCCTTCAAAAGGCACGTATTGGCGTGCAAGCGAAATCCAGTTGGTAACAATATGATTGTCAGGAAACATCTCTAAAACCACATCGTCGATTTTTGCTATGTCACTTTCTTCACCCGACGTTGCCATCCAACGAAAGGGTCCAATGGCTCGGGCAAAAAGCGGGCGCAGATAAGCTTCCGTGAAGATCGGAATATCAAATGCGTTTTCGACACCGCCCTCCCTCGCTTGCGTCCGGATCAAGTTGCCGTTGTCGAACACTTCTGATCCTTTTTTCTGAAAGCTCAGCATCGCGCTGACATGCTCCACGATCGATGCCCTGCTCGCCGCCATCAACTGCCCTTGCCCGTGGACGCGCAATTGCTTTACTTCGGTAAGGCTCATACCTTTTGGAACATACCCATAGACCAAATCATGCGCCGATGTTTGATCCGTAACGATATCTGGCACAATCCCTCGACGAGCGATTTCGGGAT
This sequence comes from Brucella sp. NBRC 12950, assembly GCF_030268145.1. Taxonomy (NCBI): domain Bacteria; kingdom Pseudomonadati; phylum Pseudomonadota; class Alphaproteobacteria; order Hyphomicrobiales; family Brucellaceae; genus Brucella; species Brucella sp. NBRC 12950. Next base: position 55,380 of record NZ_BSQC01000010.1, on the reverse strand, counting down.
AGATTTCGGCTGCATTACCGACCAACCCAACCGAAAGCGGACGTCTTGCTTTGACGGCCTCACCGATCAATGTGAGTGCTGAATCCAGATTAGGAGCTATCTCCTGCAAATAACCGATTTCTTTACGCATCTTTGCACGCACAGGGTCGATGTCGACGCAAAGGATTGCTGCGCCGGCCATGCGTCCAGCAAGCGGCTGGGCGCCGCCCATGCCTCCAAGGCCCGCAGTCAGAATAAAACGGCCAGCGAGGTCACCATTAAAGCGCTTTTGCGCGATCCGCATGAATATTTCATAAGTGCCCTGGATGACGCCTTGGCTGCCTATATATTGCCAGGCGCCAGCCGTAAGCCCTCCCCAGCAAATCAAGCCCTTTCGCTGCAACTCATAAAAATACTCAGCTTTGGCCCACTGTCCGACGATGTTGCAATTCGCCATGATGACGAGTGGCGCTTTGGCATGGGTTTTAACGATGCCAATTGGCTTGCCTGATTGAATGAGCAAGGTTTGGTTTTCATCCATTTCCAACAAGGTTTTTACAATAGCGCGATGCGCGGGCCAGCTCCGTGCAGCCTTCCCAAGCGCTGCGTAAACAATCAAATTTTCTGGGTCTTCGCCGACAGCGAGCACATTCTCAAGCAGACGTAACAACGCTTCTTGTCGCCATCCCTTGGCCCGGAGCTCTTGACCGCCTGGAATAGGGAAGTTTGGATGACGCGCGTTTTCTGTGGGCATGATCACTTTACTCCCTGAATATACTTGGATATCTCGATCCCCATTGCCTTTTCAACGGGTGGATAGACAGTTCTGTCTAGAACACTGGCGGACAGTGGTATTGTATTCATAGGGACGTGAAGGATGAAAATCTTCATTCCTTCATGCAATTCGCCCACACTTAATGGATGGCCCTCCGGCGAAAGAGTAGTGATCACCGAAGGAAAGGTTGCCAGGCGATGCCCCTGGTTATCGTCTACCGCCATGTATTCGTTCATGACGTGCAATACAACTGCATCGCTCCCTGCACCAACGGTCACGGTACCAATATCAAAGGCTTCCTTGGTGTAGACCACCTTTTTTTGCTTGATTACACCCTCCGACAAAATGTGTCCTCCGGTGTTCTTGCAAATAGCATCGATAACCGCATGTCCACCCGCAGCTTCAGCTGCGATGATAGCTTCTCCCAGACTGAGAGCCATCGAAATGCCGCCCAAGGCTGCGTGGTCGCGCACGTATGAAGCCCGCAGAGGGTTTCTGCAGGATGCAATGAACCCGCCAGATTGGTCTGCCGCGGCGCGCAAGATCGGAGAGACCTTCGCTGTAGCACCTGTCACCGTTAATTCAATATAACGATTTTCTGAGCGATTTCCGCCGACTGCAGTCTGGATCATTGGTTCGGGTGAAGCCGCCATCCCGATAGAACCCATGTCGCCAGTCGGATGCGCGCGAAGATCGCCGACCGCATCGACGACCTTTGTACCGAGTATTGCAGATGGCAGCCAGCCGTTTAGGGTTGATGATTTTCCATTCTGGCCAATGATCAGGCCTTTCAACGGCGATCCAAGGGCCTTTTGCAACAGATCTACCGCTTTGACGTAATCTACTCCCTGCATTTCCCATGGTGTTGTCGAGGCTGGAGCCCCAATGGCTGCTGCGGTAGCCACCCAGTCTTCCGGGGCAAGTTCATCGATAGCAACGAGTTCAGGCTTACCAATATTCACTGCGGCATAACCTAACATCCGTCCGTGGTCAGCCCAGCCTCCGCCCCCAGCTGCATAAACGGAGCCGCCCTTGACTGCGGCCTCAACGTCTTTCTCAACGAGAATGCGTCCCATTTAACACTCCTATTGCTTGTTTGACAGTGTTTCATCCAACGAGAGTACTGCTTCGTAAAGCACGGCCGCACCCAACGTAATCTCACCAATTGAAGTCCACTCATCGGGCGTGTGACTTCGCCCATCTTTACTCGGTACGAAGATCATGGCGGTTGGTGTTACCTTGGAAAGCCATGCCGCGTCGTGACCCGCACCCGATGCGATGCGGCGATGGGTAGCGCCAACCGTTCCACACGCTCGCTCAAGGTGCTCGAGGACCATCAAGTCGCTCGGTGCTGGGTCATTGTCCGATACACGGTTAACTGCCGGAATAGATACGGCATAATCCCGGGAGAGTTGTGCACATAGGAGGTCCAGCCAAGCTGTGAATCTGTCCATATCCGCGCGCAATTCAGCCCGAGCATCAATTAACAGTCGCGCTGAGGACGGCACTACATTGGCGGCGTTTGGTTCAATACTGAATTCGCCAACGGTTGCAGTAAAATGACCGCCCTCTGTCGAAATTTCCGTAGCCCTTTGTCTTATTTCAAGCGTCAATTTTGCGGCTGCAACAAGAGCATCCGCGCGCTTTGTCATTGGCGTAGTTCCTGCGTGATCTGCACGCCCCTCAATGATGATTTCAAATCGGCTAATACCAACGATTGTTGTAACCAGACCGATATCCTTACGCTCATCCTCAAGCACCGGGCCCTGCTCGATATGAAGTTCCAAGAAAGCCTTTATGTCGGCGCGTCTTTGACCCAGAACGATATCTCCATTGCCTCCCACCCCACCTAATTCCTCGTGAAGTGTTCGACCAGCATTCACCCGGTCCAGCCATGATTTCGGCAATTGTCCCGTCATGCCACGGCTTCCGATGCAGGAAACCCCGAACGGGCTGACTTCTTCCGCCAAGAAGTCGACAATTTCCAAGTCATGTTGCAGCTCAATATTATTGTCGTGAAGGGAACGAGCAACTTCGAGCGCGGCCACAACGCCTGCCACACCATCAAACCGACCGCCATTTGGAACGGTGTCGGTGTGAGAGCCCAACATGATAACGCCTTTCTTTGCTAAACCTTTTCGAAAACCAATCAAATTTCCAGCCGCATCGATCCTCGTCTCAAGTCCAGCGGCCAGCATACGTTTTTCAACGTAGGATCGACCTTCGAGATAGAGCGGCGTGAATACGCGCCGCGTCCAAGGTCTATCCGTTTCAGTAATCGCGGCGAGATCATTGATATCACAGGCGACACGATCGGCCTGAACCGGGAGATTACTCACCATTTCGAGCACCCGAAATGATGTGGCGTTGCGGTGGGCGCACAAACTGTCCCGTTCCCGCAGGTACGATCACATTCTTTCCATCATAGACCTTGGTACCTCGCACATAGGTCGCCGCAACTTTGTAAGGAAGTCTCATCCCATCAAAAGGTGACCACCCCGCGACATTGTTGCCCGAAGAGGCCGCGTCATAGGTATAAGGCTCCGGCACCAGGACCGAAATGTCCGCATCTCGCCCCGGAGAAAGCGCCCCCTTTATATGATCAATCCGAAAGTGCTTTGCTGGGTTCAAAGCCATCAGCCTTGCTCCCCATGACAGCGGTACGCCGCGTTCGATAGCACCTTTCACAAATAACGGAATTAGCGTCTCTAAACCGGGCAAGCCCGATGCATTTGCGAGCATATCGGGGTTGGTCTTGCGGTCGAGTGACCAGCTCACATGATCAGTGGACAGTAACCAAATATTTCCGTTAGTCAGTTCGCGCCAAAGCTTTTCGACTTCTGCCCGGGGGCGCAATGGCGGGTTGCATTTTGAGCGACCGCCAAGCCGCCTCGCGTCACTCTCTTCATCCAGCATCAGATAGTGAATAAGACATTCAGCCGTTGCACGGTAACCTTGTAAGCGGTACGACGCAGCAATCTCGTATCCGCGAGCAAGCGAGCAATGAACGACGTGAGCCGGACAGTGGGTAGCAGCACCAATCTCGTAAATTTCGGTCATTGCAAGTAATTCAGTTAAAGGCGGACGCGACATGCCATGCGCGCGGTAGTCGGTAATGCCTGAAGCCTTTACCGCTGCCATGGCGTGCTGCACATACTCCTCATTCTCATTGTGCACGCCAGCAGCCAGACCAGTCTTCGCAACCTCCCGAAAGCAATCGGTCAAAAGCGGCGGATTAATGCGCGGAAAACGTTTTGGGTCGGTTCCAAACGTTGAGAATTTAAACGAACAAACTCCCGCTTCCGCTTGTTCAGAAATGCGTTTTGAGCCTTCGATTGGGTCAATAGTGCCATAAAGCGCGAAGTCGACAAAGGCCTGCTCTTTTGCACGAGCAGCTTTGCGTTTGACTGCTTCTGCAGAGCAAATCAGATCACCTTCATCATATGGCATATCGACGATGGTCGTGACCCCACCAGCCGCTGCAGTGCGGGTTGACCAAATGAAATCCTCTTGATTTTTTTGAGACAGCGAATGGACTTGGGCATCAATTGCCCCCGGCATGATAAGTGCATCGCCCAAAAGATGCCGCTCCCTGGCTTGAGGCGGTTCGCCGGATCCTATCTGGATGATTTTACCATCTCGCGCCGCCACGTATGCGCGCTCCACTGTGCGATCGGAGAGAACGACGGTTCCCTGTAGGACCAGATCGAAATCGGACATTACAATCCTCCTCAATCACCTCCGCAGAGGTTCATGCGTGTTTCAGTTCTCTTTGAAAGCCGGTGTCGCAACAACGACCTTTGCCCGTATCGCCTCGGGACTGCCTTCTGGTGCAGTCCCTAATGCAAAGAAGTCATCGATGCTGTTAATGGGCGCAATCTCGATGATTTGCGCTACGACTGCGTCTGAACAAATCAGTTCCTCAATACATTCCACTTCGGCAGAAAGCGGTCTGTCCTTGTCGTAGAATGAAGAACATTTGCGCACCTGTTCGTAAATGAGACGTGCAATACCTTGAGGTTTGTCATTAAGGATATCTATGGCCTGTGATGACAAAAGTGCTTCTAGTGCTGCCAACCGCTTGATGGCTTCAACCTGTCTCTCAAACCGCTCAATTACCAATGGCAAAAATGCTGCTTCGTCTTCCATGCCGCCAGCGACGACAAGTGACTGAGCTGAAACTGGATTGCTAAGGGATAGGACGCGTGAAAATATTTCCCCTGCGAGCTTGATAATGGGGCCAAACCCAGTTGCAATCTTACCCTCTGGAACGAGGTTAAGCGGTAGACCGCGGCGGTGACCGTTCCCCAGGAGAACACATCGATTGAATGCATTGCGTGCTGCGTGAGCAAGGCAGAGCGAAGCAGACTGCAACAGTATGGTCACGTCGAGCGGCAGCGACCCCCCGGAAGTGATAATTCTTCCCTCAACAACGACAGGATTATCGTCTGAACGGCCTGTTGATTGCAGAATCTTGTAGCCAGCACCCAGTAGACTTTCAATAATTGCGCCAAAGACTTGCGCCACCATTCGCAAACTTAGTGGGTCTTGCACCTGCGTGGATACAGGCCACCGCCAAGTCGCCGCTGCGTCATAAAACCATTTACCAACAAGGGCCTCCCGTGGCGTACCGACGTGGCAAGCGGCAAGCCACGGGTCCGTAGAGGCCCCAAGTGCACCCGAGGCTGTAAAACTGGTTGCAAGCATCACCCGAATAACTGACGCGGCATCTCGAAGTGCGCGGGCCGCCGCGGCAAAGCTTACCGCATTGGCTGAAAGCGACGCCAACGCATCACGGGGCGCCATTCGATGCGGTCGCATCCCAGCCCGCGCCAAAGCGTCAGCCGCGGGCATTCGCTCACCGCGGTAGGTAGCCTCACCTACACCGGTTAATACAGCACCAATTTGCCCCATTAGACCAATATCGGCACAGCCGATGGAACCTGTACGCCTGACAACAGGAATAACGTCCTCGCGCAACAGCTCCAGATATGCATCGACAAGCTCAGCTGTGCAGCCAACTTGGCCCGTCAAAATCGTATTTATCCGAATTGCGATCGCTTTTCGTACGGTGGAAGGTGGAAAAGCAGCGCCGGTACCGAAGTGATGCGCCCGAACAAGACCCATATTGAATTCATCAAGCTCATCGCTCGACCAATTGACGTCTTTCATTGCCCCTACGCCAGTCGTGCTGCCATAGACCGGAACGCCGTTATAAATAGCCTCCTCGAGGATAGCACGTGATGATCGAACACGCTCCATCCCTTCTGGCGATGCAACAACCAGGGCATCTCCGTTTCCGATTTTCATCATTTCGGCGAAGCCGAGAGGCTGCCCATTCAACACAATCTGCACTATCTCGATACCTTTAAATTAGGCCTTTGAAGCAAGTCTATCTGACTAAACCCGCTTAAGGCATATCCCATCTTGCGAACGCGTGATGTTCGAATATAGTTTATCGGTCAGGGCGAACCTTTGGGCTGACGCAAGCTGTTGAACCCCATGATCGGATTTAACCGGCAGTTTCCAACACGCATGTCATACGAAACCGCGGGTCCGATATGACAGTCAGCTGGAGGGTTTTCTTGTCGTGGAATTGGGGGAATTATGGATCTCGGCACTATACTCACGATAAACTCATTGCTGGCGACATGCTCTATTCGTGAAACAGGCCGTCTGGAAGGACGAGCACCATCGACGGTGAGTGCCTCTTTAGAGCGTATGGAAAGCGCGCTTGCATTTCCGCTGTTACGACGGGAGGGTAGCGTACTGACCTTGACATTGGAGGCAGAAAACCGTTTGCGGCTGTTTGAAGAAGCAAGCGCGCTCATTCGTAAATTGTTTTCGATCGGCAGCACAGGTGATCATCGACCAACAATCACCATCACTGCACTCGTGCGCTTTGTGACCGCAGCCAAAGCCGGCAGCATTCGGGCCGCCGCAAAAAATCTGAACATGGGTCAACCTCAACTAACGCGACAGCTTTCCGACCTCGAACGTAATCTTAATTGCAAACTCTTTGATCGGATGCGAACTGGTGTTAATTGTACAGTAGAAGGTGCGATGGCACTGGAAATAGTTGAAAGCCTCACAGCGAAATGGGAAGAGCTCTCACACGCATCCGCAGATCGTTTTCGCCACAATCTCGCAACCTGCAGGATCGGCTCTGTTATGCCACTTGGGCATGAGAGCAACATTGCTCAGATACTTGCAAACCTGACTGCGGGTTGGGAACGCCTATATCCTCGGCAACCACTCTCGATTTCGGCGAATACCGCAGACGAATTGACGTCAGGATTAAAAAGCCGACGATATGACGCCGTACTTATTGATCACGGAAACTTTTCAAAGGACTTTGACGGGCGAATTGTTTCAAATATCCCGTTGGCATTGATCGGCGATCAGCGTGTCATGGCCGGACTTTCTGACAATATCGTTTCATTTCTGCAAAGCCACCCAATAGCGCTGCCGAGTTTGAAAAGTGGAATTAGACAAAGTGCTGTGCGCTATCTCGAAAGCGTCTTGGGACCCGTGCGCCCATCAAAACTGCGCTTGATCGAAATGGATTCCATTCCGGTGATCATTAATTTGGTTACGCGACATGGCTATCTCTCGATCTTGCCAGAGCCAGTTGTCGCGCGGCTGCCGTTCCCAATTACTCAAATTCCGCTGGGGCCCGAGTACCGTCAGATACTTTCATTTGTATGGCGCCGGAACACTTTCACTTCAGCAATGTTAAATGAAGTCATTGGACTTCTTAAAGAGGATATCGAGTAGAATTTAATTTCTCGGAAGGGGTGTTTACGGAGCTTATAAATCATACACATAGCGCCGAAAACTCGTTGAGGCATCCGGTGTTCGCAATCTGGGATATATCCCTATTCTGTGTTTTTAAATAGCGTGCAATTCAAACAGCGTCTGACTGTGAGGGAGAACGAATGATGAAAGCGATGCTCATTTTGGCTGGTTTCGTAGCCGGCACTGTATATGGCGGCAGTTTTGCACTCGCGGCCGACGTGGTTGTCGGTTCAAAAATTGACACCGAAGGCGGCGTTTTGGGCAATATAATCTCCCAGGTGCTGAAGGCCAACGATATCGGCGTTGTCGATAAGATCCAGCTCGGCGCAACACCCATCGTTCGTGAAGCGATAATTCAGGGGCAGATTGACATCTATCCGGAATATACCGGTAATGCTGCATTCTTTTTCAATAAAGGCGATTTGCCAGTCTGGAACAAGGCAGACGCTGGCTATGAAGAAGCCAAAAAGCTCGACTTCGAGGCCAATAAGATTGTCTGGCTAACCCCTGCAAATGCCAATAATACCTGGGCAATAGCGGTAAGACGTGACCTTGCGGAAAAGGACAGCCTGAAGACACTTACGGATTTCGGTAAATTCGTGGCATCGGGCGGTGGCGTAAAGCTGGCGGCATCATCAGAATTTGTAAGCTCGGCGACAGCCCTGCCCGCGTTTCAAACTGCCTATGGTTTCGTTCTTAAGCCGGATCAACTTATCACGCTTTCAGGTGGAGATACTGCAGCAACTATTGCCGCTGCGGCGCAGCAGACTTCAGGTGCCAATGCGGCGATGGTGTATGGTACCGATGGCGGTATCGCTCCTGCGGACCTCGTCGTGCTGCAGGATGACAAAGGCGTTCAGCCAGTTTACCTGCCCACGCCAATTATTCGCGAAGCTACCTTGAAGGAATATCCCAAAATTGCGGAAATCCTCAAGCCAGTTTTCGAATCTTTCACGCTCGAAAACCTACAGGATTTGAACGGTCGCGTTCAAGTCGGAGGCGAACCCGCAGCGGATGTCGCTCGTGACTATCTCACGACCAAGGGCTTTCTGAAATGAAGCGACCCTGCCGATTAGTCGTTTCGGCAGAATCCAAGCCTGGGGACTTTCCCACAAATCTTCGCATGCCGCGCGAACCTTGAGGCGCGCGGTAATCGACTTTCTTTGCCGGTGAGTAGGACACATTATGCAAACTAGCGCAGGAAGAACTGCCGCTGCTCCCTCACTTTTGACCCTAGACCGTTTAGGAACGGTTATTGCTTTACTGTTGATACTGGCGCTGGTCATTCAGCCGTTCGCTCTCGTTAGGCCAAACCGCGTGGCTGCAACGGCGCCAGTCTATATCTTAAGTGCCCTGCCCCTTCTCCCTTCTTTCGCACTTTCCGGGCTAATCCTCGTCTCCAGTGTTGTAATGGCTAATCGGTCATCATTGAAACTGCGGCTAGCCGTTCTGCTCGTAACAATAATCATGGCCGGACTTGGTATAGGCCTGAGCGCGACGTTTCTTACACCTGCCGGTAACAATTATGCCCGGATATCCCCCGGCGCTGGCTTTTGGCTCATGCTTTTTGCTCTTGCCCTTGCGATCGGAGATACGTTGGTGCGCATGCAGCTGAAACCACTTCTCCGTTTGGCGGCGCTTGGCGTTTTCGTTCTCTTGTTGACGGCTTTTCTGTTCTCCGGCGTCTGGTCCGACATTTCCATCCTGAAAGAATTCGCATCTCGGCGTGATGCCTTTACAGGCGCGCTTAGTACACACGCCTTTCTTTCTGTCGGATCGCTCTTCGCAGCACTCGTCATAGCCACACCAATCGGAATATTAATTCACAATTTCGGACGTTTGCGCGATCCTGTTATTTCATTCTTCAATGTCATTCAGACAATTCCATCGATGGCATTGTTCGGTGTTCTGATAGCGCCATTGGCTTGGATAGGAACGCATCTTCCGGGGGCTGCGAAACTTGGCATTGCCGGCATCGGTCCAGCGCCGGCACTCATCGCGTTGATTGCCTACGCGTTGCTCCCTATCGTCTCTGCTACAGTTACCGGACTCGATAACGTTGCTCAGTCTGTGGTGGATGCTGCCCGCGGGGTTGGGATGACGCGGCGCCAACGGTTGTTATCTGTTGAATTACCGTTGGCTTTTCCGGTGATCCTCACAGGCATTCGCGTCGTGCTGGTACAGAATATAGGTTTAGCTGTCATTGCAGGCCTTGTCGGGGGTGGTGGTTTGGGAACGTTTGTGTTCCAAGGCATCGCCCAAACCGCCACAGATTTGGTACTACTCGGCGCCCTGCCTACGGTCGCCATGGCATTCATTGCAGCCATTTTACTAGATGCAATAATTGAAATCAGCCGTGGACAACGGAATTAGGAGCGGGCTCCATGATCGAAATTTCCAATATCACTCGTCTATACGGCGCACAGACCGCAGTCGATAGTGTTACTTTGACGATTGAGGCTGGCGCACTTGCCGTGATCGTAGGGACTTCGGGCTCCGGTAAAACTACGCTCATGCGAATGATTAATCGGTTGGTTGAACCAAGCGCTGGTACAATCAAGATTAATGGCAAGGACAACCGGGAGCTACCTGCTCATATTCTCCGCCGCGGTATTGGTTACGCCATTCAAGGGCATGGATTATTTCCTCACCGCACAGTTGCAGATAATGTTGGCACCGTTCCGAGGCTTCTTGGCTGGGACAAGGGAAAAATCAACGCACGCGTTGATGAACTGCTGTCATTGTTCCATCTCGATCCCGCAGCCTTCCGTAATCGGATGCCCCATGAGCTCTCCGGCGGCCAACAGCAGCGCATCGGTGTAGCGCGCGCGCTGGCCTCAAACCCTGCAATTCTCCTTATGGATGAGCCTTTTGGTGCGCTCGATCCCATTATTCGTGACAAGGCACAAGAAGACCTGCTCGCAATTCAGAAACACTACGGAACGACAATAGTACTCGTCACCCACGACATGGAAGAAGCAATCCGGCTGGGTTCGAGCATCGCGGTGATGGATAAGGGCCGACTTCTTCAATATGCCACGCCAGAAGAAATAATCGCGCGTCCAGCAACCGAATTTGTCCAAGCGCTTGTTGGCGGCGGCAATGATAAAGTCTTTCGTTTGTTATCGCTTAGAAAAGTGGAAAGCCTTGTTGAACCTGGCCAAGCAGGGGGGGAAGCAATATCAAGTCAAACTTCTCTACGTGAAGCGCTCGGCGCAAGCCTCTCGTCTGGGCGGCTTGAGCTGCCCGTCAGCCATAATGGTTCGCTTATTGGACGGATAACGCGCTCGTCAATCGAAGAGCATGCTCGGAGGCTAGCATGAAGATTGGTGCATTCTTGAAGGCAGCCCTGCTGATCTTTCTCTGTGTCTTCATCGTTAAACCAGAGTTTTTTGCGAGTTTTCTCGCCCCGTTCACCAGAAACAACGCACCGGCGATCTATACTCAGAACTCATTGTTAGCACTTACCATTCACCATCTTGCCCTCGTTGCTCTTGCCACAGTAACCGCGACGATCGTCGCAGTTTCTCTCGGAATCCTTACAACGCGCCCAAGCGGGCGGGAATTTCTCCCTCTATCGCGTGCCATAGCCAATATAGGCCAAACCTTCCCTCCCGTCGCAGTGCTTGCAATAGCAGTACCGATTTTTGGTTTCGGCTCGACTCCTGCATTCATCGCACTGTTGCTATACGGACTTCTCCCGATTTTCGAAAATACACTTACTGGATTGAGCGACCTTGATCCAGAAGTCGTGGACGCAGGTCGTGGGATGGGTATGACTGATCGAGAATTGCTGTTTAATGTTGAATTGCCACTCGCATTTCCCGTCATTTTGTCGGGAATTCGTCTCGCCGCAATCATTTCCCTCTCCACAGCCACAATTGGCTCCACCGTCGCTGCAAGCACACTGGGTGAAGTAATTGTTGCGGGTCTTCTATCGGGTAATACCGCATTCGTGCTGCAAGGCGGCTTTATTGTGGCAAGTCTTGCAATCCTTCTGAATGCCGCTTTTGTTTCTTTGGAAGAAAAGCTTACTAGAAGCACTGCGCATTAACCAGCAAACATATTACAGTTAATGTGGCCTGTTCCAGTTTCAGTTCAGATTGAATTGAGAGCAATATCTATTTGTTTTTGAGCGCATTTGCTTCGCAAAAACCGCTCCGCCGTTTTCTCGGTTCGCTGTTGTGCCCGATTTTGCGGCGCAGACAGTGAAACAGGCAAAGGCAACCACGGAATTTAAGTCAATTTTAGGAAAAGATGACAATGCCGACTGGTACGAATGATATATATAAGTTCAAAGAGCGAAGATTATATTTTCGCAGCCACCAAGAATAAGAAAGCCCGTTTCGCTGGGAGGAGGAGTGCGAAACGGGCTGATCTTAAAAGCGCGGCTATTGGGAGGAGGAGCGCCACGCTTTGGGTTCAGCCTCTGGGAGGAGGAGTAAGACTGAACAGAAATAAAATACGCCCAACTGTGAGGGCTTTCAAGAAACGAGTTTGCATAGCAGCTATGCAATCTGAAAATGCAAACCACTGGAGCGGTTGCCGCAACAAGGCGCTTCTTTTCTCTTCACCGGCCAGGCCGGTGAAACTATGAATAAAGTAATTTCACTATCGATGAACAAAATGCAATTCGGACTCTACTGCCACGCTCGTTCCTAAGCTCGCAGAATCCGCATCTTTCTGCTGACCGTAGAGATCCCGTATCGCGGTTGGCGGGGGCTTGGTCCGCGATACGGGCGCATTCCTGCAAACAGGCTGCTGCTCAAAAATATGCAGGACCGCATTCTAACAAAATAGCAGATTGTTGCAGTTGCAAATCGTTAGCTCGCAACCAATCACTGAGCTGCCAAATTCTCGGCTATTCGACATGCATTTCATCCAACGGGCATGTTGATTGGGCATTAAACATTTTTACGAAATTTTTCCCTGTTCTAAAATGGAACAGATTTCACGGTTTCGGGGTTCCGCAATTTGGCGAACAATTCAGGAGGACCCGATGTTGGAAAAAATTATTGCGCTGGTGCAGGATGGAAAAATCGTCCAGCAACCATTTTGTGCCGACACCTTGTCCCCTCATATGGAAGATCAGACACGCAATGCCATTGCCATCTTCTTAAGATCGAATGCGAGCGACGACCCTCGTGACCGGGCGAAACCATTTATTCGGGTTTTTCGCGGTTGGTTTCGGCTTAATACAGATCATAGATGATGCCGCTCAAAGTCTACCAAGAGGTGCCAGATAAAGTGGCTAAAGACCGCAGTAATTGGGGCAATGCGGATTGGTGGGCGATGTCTGATATGAAAGCCCGCCTTGAAATCTTGAAACTTGAGCAAAATTCCCCACCCTGGTATGTGAAATGCAGGAAACAAACTATACAGTCCTGCCGCCCTAGGGACGGCAGGATTATTTCTACACGTCAGCGGCTGCCGGCAAGTGCATCAACCAAATCGGCCTCCAAATCAGCGGGGTCTTCAAGGCCGATGGAAATACGGATCATTTGCTCGGTGATGCCAAGATCGGATTTTTGATCTTCCGGCACAACGGCGTGCGTTAGGGAAAACGGATGCTGGATGAGGCTCTCAACGCTTCCAAGGCTTACTGCAAAGTGGAAATATCGCGTAGAAGTCAGAATACGTTCGACGCGGGAGAGGTCACCCTCGACCTCAATCGTCACCACGCAGCCAAAGTTGAGCATCTGTTTAGCTGCCATGTCATGTTGTGGATGACTGGCAAGACCTGGATACATGACCTTGCGTAGCCCAAGCTCTCCCCTTCGACGCTCCAGAACCTGAGCTAGATGCAACGCAGTCTGCGACTGACGGAGGCTACGAATTTCCAGTGTCTTCACCGATCGGTGTAATAATGCGCAATCGGTTGGAGACATCACGGACCCAAGGGCATTCTGCAAGTACTTGATGCGGGATCCGATTTCTCTTGGTGCATGAGCAGATACTGCGAGAACGCCGCCTAACAAGTCAGAATGCCCATTTAGCATCTTCGTGGCGGAATGAACTACGACATCTATCCCTTGTTCAATGGGGCGTTGTCCTGCCGGGGAAGAAAACGTGCTGTCGCAGACAGTGATCGCTCCGGCCTGCGCACCAAGCCTAGAAACGAGCGAGAGATCGACAATACGTAGAGTAGGATTGGATGGCGTTTCGAACCACATCATGTCGGGCTTTGTGCTCGCCACTGCTTCTGCAAGTGCGGCCGCGTCCGAGAAGTCGACAAAATCGACCGTGTGACCCGCAGTCACTGGTCGAACGTCCGCAATCAAGCGATAGACGCCACCATAAAGATCCTTATGTGCGAGGATCGAGGATCTGGTTGGCAAAGTCTCTATAAGCGTCGCAGCTGCTGCTAAACCGCTCGGAAAGGCAAACGCCACTTGCGCCCCTTCAAGATCTGCAAGCGCTAATTCAAGAGAATTTCGCGTCGGATTTCCGCTTCGACTGTAATCGAAGCCTTTGCTCGATCCGATCCCATCCTGAACATAGGTTGTCGCATGATAAACAGGCGGAATTACAGCACCAGTCAGCGGATCTGGTTCTTGTCCAATGTGGATTGCCCGAGTTGCAAATCCAGCTCGGTTTCGAGGAAGCTTGTTGTTCACGGAGACCTATCTTTCAGTGATTTGATGTAAGCCGGTGGAGCGGCCAGCATTCACGGCGGCACTAACGCTAGTAGTCTATAAGCTCGCTAGAATCCTTGAGATAAAGCGGATGTCCTGGCGACCCATTAGACGTGATTTTCAGCGCGTAGAGTTTCACTCCGGCCGCGCGTAGCGCTTCAGTTACTGCATGTCCATGATGGGCGAGCTTTTTGTGAAGCGAACCATAAGCCAAGACCACAATTTCCGCGCCCGTTGCCTGATCTACAATGGTTTGTAGATTCTCTTGAGTACTGGGTATAATGCCATCCCCAAGCAACATCTTCGGGTTTGTTGCGCGGTAGTCCATCACGTTGCATTTTACAAAGCGCCCATATCCCCAGCGACGGGTAAATTTTTGCTCCTTAAACACCGTCGGATCGTCAACAGTAACATCTGCTGTGCTCGGATTCATTCCAATCCAGAGAATATATCCATCTTTCTCGGCGCCATCCCATTCTCGCTTAAGAAGGCGACGGTAACGTCCACAGGGGGAGAAAATCGCCTCGCTTCTAATCTCGGAGTTTACCTTAAGACGTACTTTACCGCCCGGGTCGTGGAGGTTGTGGCTCATGATTGTTTTCCATTGCTCCGATTTTGTAGGTGATTGCTTTTAAACCCATCAGAGGCATTTGACGACACAAAATATGGTCCTCGATTCGAAAGTGAACAGAGCACAATAACTAATTGCAAAAAAATATTTTTCTACAAATTCGGAGGTATAGATAATGTGGCTGGAACCCCGAACGGTAACTAGACTTGAGTGAGTCTGTTTGGAAGCAGGCGGCCTCCAAGAGGGCAATAGCATCATACGCTCTGTTCGAGCACGAGCGTCGGTTTCTTATTGCTGCAAGTCCGGATCTATCTGACTTGCCGTCCCGGTTGATCGACGATCAGTATATCTTCTCAACTCGAATGCGTCTGCGTGCAATTACCCACGGGAAATCCGTTCTCCCGCCCGATTGTTAACATCTATCTGACCGAGGCTGAGTTTGCCGTCATGGCGAAGCTACCAGGCAAAGGAACTCGAAAAAGGCGATATCCCCTGGATTTTGCAACGATGACATTTGCCCTCGATGTCTTCCAAGATCACCTTACTGGACTGATCTTGTGCGAAGTCGAAGCTGCAACCGAGGAAGACCTTCAATCGATTCCAACATCCAGCTAGTTAGGGCAAGAATTTACCGATGATCCATTTTTAATGGAGCCAATCTCGCGGATATCGGAACATTGGACTTGAAGGCCAAGCTGCCATCCATGAAGACGTTCGTTTGGGAGAGGAAAACCTTATGTACGTTTTAGTGCTCCGTTGCGACTAGAGCTGGACTTGAATGCAGCGTGCTTATTGATTTGCAGTATCTAATACTGCGCTTCCTGCGTTTCAACATTCAATTGCGCTCACGGTTGGGCGAACGCCTCCGAGCTAGCAGGACCAATGGCTGGTTTTTCCGCAATACGTCATTCTCTATGCCCGGACGCCAAAACTTAGCAACTCTCTCGTATCGGTGGATGGCGCAACATATCCAGACAACCCATGATCCGATGATCGCGATCGATAAATTCATTAGGACGAAGAAGACCCTTGGAACTGTCCTATCAGTAGTGTCATCTGTGATAGAACACGATGGAGCCGCGGAGGCTGCTTTACTGTGAAGACAAATCCTGGAGTGATCCACTTATAGGAGCTCCTTATGCCACACTCGGGTTCAAGCCGAGTATTTTTTAAGCCACCTCGATGAGCAAGTTCCACCAAATTGCGTTAAGGCGTTCAACTTCTACTTGAATTCACTCGACAGTCTGATCGCTTTACAAGAACTGGATATTTTTCATATTCACGCTACATATTGTTAGAGCAAGTATACTTCAGTTTCGCGATCTTCATACTGATTTAGGCAATTCCCTTTATAATTTCAGTTTACGATGGAGAAATGTGATGAACCTCATTCGATTATTTTCATTCTTCTTGATCCCGCTTTTTTGGGCTACAGCGCCGTTTGCGGAGCCACTGTCCGCACCAACTGGAAAGCCAATCCTTGTTATTTCAGGCAACATTGCCAACACGAACGTCGGTGACACGGCACAGTTCGACCGCGAAATGTTAGAGGCCATTGGGCTGCAGAGCGTTGAAACAACCAACCCTTGGTACGATGGTCGTGTTAAGTTTGACGGCGTTTCGATGGACAGGCTGATGACACTGGTCGGAGCCAAAGGTACGAAGGTCACAGCGGTGGCCTTGAACGACTACGTCAGCACCCTTCCGATGGAAGACTTCAAGACATTCAATGTTATTCTTGCTTTGAAGAGAGATGGCAATTACATGCCGGTTCGTGACAAAGGTCCCTTGTTCATAATTTATCCATACGAAAGCGACCCGAAGCTTCAAAGTCAGACATATTACACGCGTTCGGCATGGCAGGTCGCAAAACTTATAGTTGAATAGAGGCGAAACGTGCGACGAATTCTCGGCGTCATAATCCTGTGCTTTGTCTTGGCGACGGCATATATCGCTTACGTCATTGCTGAGCGACAGACCGCGCTTCAAAAATTCTCTCGCTATAACGATTCCTGGTCAATCGGACAGACCGTGTCCGAGTACATGCGCCTTGAGCATGTCCTTGCAGCCTATGCCCTCGATATGACCGAGGAAAAGCGCGAGGAAGTTCGTCTCCGACTAGACATTATGCTTGGAAGATTAGAACTGTTACAACAGGGAAATCTACGTTCCTTTATTCAGGATGACCCGCAACGTAAAGGCATCTTTCTCAAACTACGTGAAGTCCTCAATACATTGGACGCATCTCTGAGCGACTTGAATGGAGGCAACATCGCGCAAGTGATGACGTCAATGGCTGAACTGGACGGACCGATGACAGCCCTTGCTTCCTCGGCAGTGGAATACGACGTGGGTCTCATCGATGTAGCCCAATCAGAGGTGCGTAAACTTCATTTCATCTATACCGCACTTGCAGGGGGCCTGATTGTTTGTGGCGTCATTCTCGTTGTCCTTCTCCTTCGGCACAACAAGCTCCTTGATCGGGCACACACCAACATGCAGCGCCTCACGGCTGACCTTCAAGAGGCAACCGGCGAACTCCAAACACAGAATTTTCGCTTGGAACACGACGCACATCACGACGCCCTGACAGGTCTTCCAAATCGCGTGTTGTTTCGTCAAGACCTAGAAAGACGGCTTCGAGCCGCAAAGGACGGAACGCAGTCAGCGATTATACTCCTGCTTGATCTCGACGGATTTAAAGACGTTAATGATACGCTTGGTCATGATATCGGAGACGCATTACTGCAGGCTGTTGCAAGTCGACTGATGCAAATGTCGGCGCCTGACGACATTGTTTGTCGATTGGGGGGCGATGAATTTGCCTTGCTCACAACAGGCATTGCCGAGAAAGAAACAGTTAATCTCGCCGAAAAATTAATGGCTGCAATTAGTCGACCATATCAAGTCGGAGAGTTGGAGATAAAAATCGGAACTTGCATTGGAGTTTCAATTTCGCACGGGGAACCCAACACCGACGAGTTATTCAAGCATGCCGATCTGGCTTTGTACGAAGCAAAAGCCCTCGGTCCTGGCCACGCAAGTATTTTTAAAGCACAGATGCAAACGAGGCTGCGCGAGAAGAAATCATTCGAATCTGATCTACAGGCCGCATTATCAAACGGTGAGTTGGAAGTATATTACCAACCTCAAGCTCAAACCGATACGCGGGATATTTGCGGCTATGAAGCCCTCGTTCGATGGACGCATCCCGTGCGAGGCGCTGTTGCCCCAATGGATTTTATCCCCGTTGCAGAAAGAATTGGCTACATTCATGTGCTTGGTGAATGGGTCCTCAGGTCGGCGTGTCTGGAAGCTGCGAACTGGACAAGACCACTGAAAATTGCGGTCAATCTGTCTCCAGTGCAGTTCCGCAGTCTTAGTCTTATTCAAAACGTGGTCCAGGCGCTCGAACATAGCGGCCTTGAAGCGCACCGCTTAGAACTCGAGATCACTGAATCTGTCCTTCTCGATAAAAATGAACAGACGCTTTCCACTCTTCGCCAGCTGAAATCTCTCGGCATTCAAATAGCGATGGACGACTTCGGGACGGGTTACTCATCGCTTGGGAGCTTGAGCGGGTTCCCATTCGACAAAATCAAAATCGATCGTTCATTTGTGCGCGACGTCACAACACGGCCCGATGCACTTGCAATCGTGGAACTTGTAACCGGCGTTGGGCGGAGCTTGAAAATGATTACAATAGCAGAAGGCATTGAAACGGAAGAGCAGTTCGAGTGTCTAAAACGGTTAGGCTGTAACCAAGTGCAAGGATACCTGATCGGAAAGCCAATCCCGGCGAAAGATCTCGAACACCTGCGAAATGGAAGCGATTATCGCACAAAAGCAGTCATTTAGAGCCAAATCCTGTGCTGGTCTCTTAACAAATGATGGCGCCATCATAGCAAATCAGATACTGAAGCCAGAGACGCAGTGTAACATCCAATAAAGATTGGTGAAAACGTGTTAAATGTTCATGGCATAACCGTACCAATCCATTCGGATGAAGTCTCGCCGGTCATCTGGGAAGCCTTAGAAAATGAGACTTACGAGGCGAAAGAAGCGCGCGCGGTCACCAAAGCTGTAAAGCCGGGGGACCGCGTACTGGAACTCGGTTCTGGTTTAGGCATTATCACATCACTTATTGCTAGCATCGCAGATGTGCACGTTTGGGCATTTGAAGCAAATCCAGCCACTGCTACTCTTGCTAAGCGTGTTATCGAAGCTAACAATCTCAATAATGTGGTTTTGGCTCAAGGTATCCTGACGGCAGGTTCGCCGCGGCCGTTCACCTTTTACGTTCGACGTGATCTGTGGATGTCCTCAATGGACAAAGATCAAGGGCCGTTCGAATACAACATAGAACTTTCGTCCTCAAACATCGACGAGTTCATCCAAGTCCACGCGATCAACGTTCTCGTCATGGATATAGAAGGCGCGGAACATGATCTCCTCCAGAATGCCGATTTAACCGGGATAGACCGGATCTTTCTCGAGTTGCATGACCATCTTTATGGCATCTCCGGCATTCGCGACATCACTTATTCCCTGGCAGCAAAAGGGTTTGGATACGACCCCAGAGGATCTCATGGTCCGTGCGTCTTGTTTGCGAAGGAAGACGGACAGCGTGAGTATGTCGTCGAACAATCCACGTAGCCCTGTCTGTTGATATCCGTCGCAGGAAGACGTGCGAGAAGGTTATGAGTCAGGACGATGAAACGTCTTTGGCTAATTTCTCTATAACCATACTGATTGTTGCAACGAAATATGAGTTAGCAGGTCTTGTTTACCCCCCTGCAACCGTTTTATAGGGAAGCGAAATAGGTACAGGCCCGGCATACCGGCTTCAAACTCAGGACACCACCCGTGCACGCAATAAAGTCTATTCTCATCGGAACAGCTCTCACCGGGCTTCTGGCTCTCCAGACAACAACTGCGAGCGCTTCTCCTACGCAGTATCCACTCACCCTTGAGAACTGCGGCGCGACAATAACTTTTGATAAGGCGCCGCAACGTGCTGTGGGCCTTGGCCAAAACAGCGCAGAGATCCTTTTGCTCCTTGGACTTGAAGACAGGATGGCAGCGACGGCGTTCTGGCCCAGTAAAGTTTTGCCGGAGCTTGAAGCCGCAAATTCAAAAGTTAAGCTCTTAACTGTCGAATTTCCAACTTTTGAATCCATTCTCGCAGTAAATCCAGACTTCGTAGCAGCTTCCTTGCCGAGCCTGATCGGTGCGAGCAGCAAGGTTGCGAAGCGTGCAGACTTCGACAAGGTCGACGTCCCAACCTATCTGTCGCCGAGCACGTGTCTGTCAACCCAACAAGTAAAGGACGAGTACGGCAGCCGCGACACACTATGGAATCCGGATCTTCTTTATAAAGAGATTGACGAATTATCGCAGATTTTTGACGTGTCTGATCGCGGCCAGGCTTTGATCGCTGACCTCAAAGCCCGCGAGACAGCGCTGCGATCAAGCGTTGCTGTGGGTGGAAAGAAACTCACCTATGTCTTCTGGTTCTCGAGCCAATCGCCTTCAGCGGACGCCTATGTTGGCGGCGGTAAAGGCGCCTCAAGTTATATTGCCGATCTGCTCGGTGGTGAGAATGCGATCAAGGCGGCAGCAGAATGGCCCACGCTTGGATGGGAAAGCATCATTGCAGCCAATCCAGACGTAATCGTGGTTGCTGATCTTGACCGGAACCGATGGGAGCTCGACAAGCCGGAGGCTAAGATCCTTTTCTTGAACAGCGACCCTGCGGTTAAGGAAATGCCTGCTGTTAAGAACAAAGCCATTGCTATCATGGATGGACAGGCCATGAACCCGACAATTCGGACAATTTATGGTGCTGAACAGATCGCCGAGCAACTAAGAGCGCTTGGTATCCTAAAGTGAAAGCTTCACGCTACCCATACGCGCAGTGGCTTGGCTTTGGCGGATTCTTGTTGATTTCGGCCATCGTGATCGTCCTTGTAGTAGCAGTTAGTGTGGGGATCGGTGACTTGCCAATTCCCCTGTCGACGACGTTTGCTGCATTGACCAACCGTTTGGGTTGGAGCGCAATCGAACTTAATCGGATCCATGAAACTGTCATCTGGGACTACCGGCTCAGCCGGGCCCTTGTTGCAGCATTCTGTGGTGCGGGCCTCGCTCTTTCTGGCGCAATAATGCAATCTCTTCTGCGTAATCCGCTAGCCGAGCCTTACGTCCTAGGGATTTCAGCAGGTGCATCGACTGGAGCTGTCACCGTCGTCATTCTTGGTATCGGTTCAGGTGCAATTTCGCTTTCTGCTGGCGCGTTCGCTGGAGCCTTTTCTGCATTTTTGTTTGTTGCTATGCTTTCCAATGGAACGCGTGGTGGAGCTGATCGCACAATTCTGGCAGGCGTCGCGGCATCTCAACTGTTCAACGCTGCTACGTCCTACATTGTCACCACATCTGGCAACGCCCAGCAGGCTCGGGATGTAATGTTTTGGCTACTTGGCAGCTTCGGCGCTGTTAGGTGGCCAGAATTCATTCTGGTATCGGTCGTTATCGGATTGGGGCTCATCATCTGCTTGTTTTACGCCCGTGTGTTAGACGCTTTCGCATTTGGTGACGAAGCGGCATCCTCGCTGGGAGTCAACGTTGGACAGGCACGAATTATCCTCTTCGCTCTCACGGCTGTAATGACTGCAACCATCGTCAGTATGGTCGGCTCAATCGGTTTCGTTGGCCTTGTTGTCCCGCACGCGGCACGCTTTTTAGTCGGTCCTGTGCATGTGAAACTGTTGCCCACATGTGCGGTGGGTGGTGCAATTTTCATGGTCCTTGCCGATATCGCCTCCAGGGCGCTCGTCCCGCAGCAAGTGCTTCCAATCGGGGTAGTAACCGCACTTGTCGGCGTACCGTTTTTCTCCGTCATTCTCTATCGTTTTCAACGTGCATCATGACTATCAAGGCTGAAAACATCGTTTGGACTATTGCCAACAAGACGGTGCTCGACAATGTCTCATTTGAGGCCAAACCAGGCAAAATGGTTGGTCTTCTAGGACCAAATGGCTCTGGAAAGACCTCTCTACTCCGACTGATCGCCGGGCTTAAGCTCCCAAAAAGTGGACGCATTACATTTGATGACGTCGATGTAGCTACGGTTTCTCGCCGAGTCATGGCTCAAAGAGTGGCGTTTGTTGAACAACACGCGTCTACGAATGCTAATTTGAAAGTAATTGACGTCGTAAAGCTGGGACGTTTTCCCCACAGAGCGATGTTCGCAGCCTGGTCTGAAGAGGACCAGAAGGCTGTAGAAGATGCTCTCGAACGCACTGGCATCACCACTAAGCGCGATAGCTATTGGCAAAATCTGTCGGGGGGAGAAAAGCAGCGCGTACATATTGCACGGGCTCTCGCACAAATGCCACGTGAACTCATATTGGACGAACCGACAAATCATCTGGACATCCAACATCAGATGGCGCTGCTTCAACTTATTTCGAACCTGTCCATCACCAGCATAATAGCCTTACATGACCTCAATCATGCCGCCATGTTCTGTGATGAAATCATCGTGCTGCAGTCCGGCCAAATCGTGACTTCCGGCACGCCGGACGAAGTCATCACTGAGCAGTTGTTGAAGGAGGTATTTTGCGTCGATGCACGAGTGGAGGCCTCACCATATTCCTCAAGGCCGCATATTCATTATCTCCGATCCTGACCAAACCCATAGGCCTATCTGCCCGCAATAAACAATGCAAAAAAGACGTGAACAGACAAAAGCTGGAAAACCTGTTAATTTGTTCCCGTGATGTTTTGCTGCACTGAACCGAGGAGAAGGATATGAAAGTCACATTTTTGACCCTAACTGCTCTCGCTTTGTCAGTTAGTTTCGCGATGGCCGACTGCCCGAGCCATAGTGCCCAATCGACAAAAACTGAAAAGCCCCTAACGACCGCCAGCATTCAGAGCCCCGCTTCAACTCAGAAATGAGCATCTGCGCCAAGTGGATATAATGTAAGCAAGAAGACCCTTCTGTGGGTCTTCTTGCTTAAACGCAGCCGTTTCAAAATTGGATTTGCCTGCTAAATTGTAGCGGTTTCTAATATCAACACCGGTTCATGATGTCTAACAGTCAAACATCAGCGATTTCCGGTCAAGTTGCACCCAATCGCGATAGTTCCGTTGTTGTGTTAATTTCGGTGTCATGAAACCTCTTAGTTCAGATCGATGACTGGGTAGAAACTTAGCTTTACTGCCAGTGAGACGAACTATCCGGCCTTAGACCTTAGTTATCACCTCAAAATTCATCACTTACTGCTTGTAGGGCAGAGGTAAATAGCACTCCGCCCCGAACCAACCAACATCTGCCACCGATGCGTTACGAAGTGTTTATTTTGCTACTCTTGCGGTGATCGGATGCTCCGCTGTCTCTTGTTCAAACGCTCTGTCAGCCGCTGGATAATGAAGTAAATCCCAGGTGTAAGCAGCAGTCCAATCGTTGTTGCTGCAACCATCCCCCCAAAAATCGTAACGCCAACTGCTTGCCGAGCCCCGGCCCCCGCCCCAGACGAAAGGATGAGAGGAAGAATACCGAGAATAAACGAAACTGCAGTCATCATCACGGCGCGAAAACGCTGCTCGGCGCCGACACGAGCAGCATCACTCGCGCTAAGGCCACCCTCTCTTTTTTCTTTAGCGAACTCGACAATCAGAATTGCATTCTTTGCGGCGAGGCCAATCAGCAAGACGAGGGCAATCTGGACATAGAGGCTATTTTGCAACCCAAAAAAGAGCAACGCAGCCACAGCTCCCAACAGCGCAGCACCAAGTGAGAGAATTACCACGAGCGGCAGAGCCCAACTTTCATATTGTGCTACCAAAAATAGGTATGCAAAGAGAAATGCCAATCCGAGTATCATAGCCTCTTGGCCGCTGCTACGATTTTCTTGGAATGACAAACCTGACCATTCGTATCCGAAACCATCGGGTAGTTTTTCTGCAACAACTCGTTCCATTGCGTTCATCGCCTCGCCACTGCTTGCATTCGAGGCGGGCACAGCATTCACCTGTGCCGAGACAGAGAGATTATACCGTGTAATAACGAAAGGCGCCAAGACAGTTGTCAGACTTACAACGCTCCGCAATGGAACCAAGGCTCCAGCACGACTTCTGACGTGCAGCTTCAGTATATCTTCAGAATGTGCCCGAAAATCCGCGTCTGCTTGCAAATTGACTTGAAAAACGCGACCGTTCAACGTGAAGTCGTTAACGTAGCGCGACCCAAAATTTGCACCAATGGTTGCATAGACATCCGATACGCTGAGGCCGAGTGCTTCGGCGCGCGCGCGGTCTACATCCACATAGATTTGTGGTACATTCGCATTGAAGGTTGTAGCTGCCCCACCGATCTCATTCTGACGGTTGAAATAACTCAACATGGATGTTGTCACTTGCGCTATTTCTTCGGGCCCCTGTCCTTGCAAAGCCTGTAGTCGAAAGTCGAGACCGCCGACAGACCCGATCCCAGAGATTGCTGGTGGAGCGAACACTGAGATGACAGCTCCCGGCACCCCGATGAATTGCGCACGGAGCGACGCAATAATGTTGTTGAGACGTAACTTTTCACTCTCACGTTCTTCCCACGGCGCCAACGCAGCCACCGCCATTGCACCGTTCGGAGTACTTGTTGATTGCAGAATGCTGAACCCTGCGACGGTGATGACATCCTCTACACCATCAGTTTTGCTGAGTAGAGTTCGCACATTTTCGACGATTTGACTTGTGCGCTCGAGCGATGCACCGCTGGGGAGCTGGATATCAACGAACAACGCGCCTTGGTCCTCGTCAGGGAGGAAAGTCGCCGGGAGATTGACGAAGACAAAATAGGCACCCACAAAGCAGGCTGCGATGCCCATAAGAGGAACGATCCAGTATTTTACCATCAACCCAACAACACGGCCGTAACCCGCGCGGGTGCGTTCCATGAAGCGTGTGAACCAAGCGAAGGGCCCACGTTTAAAACCCTTCTGATCACGTCTGAGCAAAATGGCCGCGAGCGCAGGGCTAAGGGTTAAACCAACAAATGATGAGATGATTAGCGCCGACGAAATTGTCACGGCAAATTGTCGATAGAGTTGCCCTCCTATACCTTCAAGGAAAGCAGTTGGGGTCACGACCGCCAGCAAGACAAGCGTCGTGGATATGATGGGGCCAGTTATCTGGCCCATCGCAGTGCGCGTCGCATCGGCGACACTTACGTCTGGCATATCGTCAAGTACATGTTTTACGTTCTCGACGACCAGAATTGCGTCATCGACCACGAGCCCGATCGCCAACACGAGCGCCAATAGAGATATCATGTTGAGCGAATAGCCAAGTGCAAGAAGTACGGCAACGGCACCAAGCATTGAAACCGGGATCGCAAGCGCAGAAATCAACGTCGCGCGCCAGTCTTGAAGGAATATGAATGTCACCGCAAGCACGATTAGGAACGCTTCGAGCAAGGTCCTTGTCGTGAGTTTCAAACTTGCCTGTACAAATCGCGTCGCGTCATAAACAACGTGATATTGCAAACCTTGCGGAAACCGTGACGATAACCGTTCGAGCTCTGCTTGTACCGCTTGCGCGGTCTCGATTGCGTTAGCTCCGGGCGACTGATTAATCTGAAGCATCGCCGATTCATGGCCTGCAAAACTTGCTCGTGACGCGTAGTTGCGGGCGCCGAGTTCAATGCGTGCAATGTCCCGTAGATAAACTTTCGCTCCATCCGCACCTGTGCGCAGCACAATAGCTCCGAATTCTTCGACATCACGCAACCGACCTTGTGCCACAAGCGTAAATTGTAATTCGTTTGCCTCCCGCATCGGAGGTGCGCCCGCCTGGCCAAGTGCAGCCTGAATATTTTGGCGTTGAATTGCTGCCGATACCTCGTCGACCGATATACCCAGCGCATCCATTCTTTGAGGGTTAAGCCACACCCGCATTGAATATTCCGACGCACCCACCACGCTCGCCTCACCCACTCCGGGAACGCGCGACACCGCGTCGACGATTGCCGTTGTGGTAAAGTTAGTAATTTCGAGTGCACTCAGAGTGTCGTCCGGCGAGTAGAAGGCAATCCCAAGTACAAAATCTGGCGATCGAGATCGGACCGACACGCCTTGTTGCGCCACGGCGGCGGGAAGCCTTGAAATTGCGAGTTGTGCTCGGTTTTGGACGTTAATCTGAGCCTGCTCTGGATCAGTACCGACTTCGAATGTGACAGAAAGGTTATATTGCCCGGCGTTGGAACTAGTTGATGACATATACATCATATCATCTACGCCGTTGATGGCGGTTTCAAGTGGTCCACCGACAACATCCGCGATGACTTCAGCGCTCGCTCCCGGATAAAAAGCGGCGACGGTGACGGTGGGCGGTGAAATCTGAGGATATTGTTGAACTGGAAGCGAAAAGATCGCGATTGCGCCAGCAATGGATATAATAACTGAGATAACGATCGCCAGTCTGGTCCGTCGAATGAAAGTTTCCGAAATCATTGCCCCGCCCCCTCCTCGTCATCTGAAGCTTCTTGAGGTGCAACGACTTGTTGATCAGAAATTCTCTGCAAACCCTGAGTGACAATTTGTTCACCAGCGCTTAATCCATCGCTGACCGACCAGACATTGCCTATTCGATCACCGGTGACAATCGCGCGTCTAGAGACCTTATCCCCTTCACCCAGAACAAACACATATTTACCCTGCCTATCTTGCAAGACGGCAGACATCGGAACGACGGGCAGATCTCCTACCGTCTCATCGACGATCTGCACTGCTAACGCCTGTCCCGGCACCAGGACGCGATGAGGATTAGCAAATAGAGCTCGAACCGCGACCGTCCCGGTCTGCGCATTCACCTCATTATCTATAAACTGGATGGTTCCACGCTCCTGGTACGGAGTTCCATTTGCAAGTTGCAATGTGATCTTAAAGCGATCCGGATTGACTGTTTGGCCGTTGGCTTCCTGCTGGCGTATGCCGATCAAGGCTCGATCGGTTATTGAAAACACTACCCGAACGGGATCAAGCTGCACGATCCGGGCAAGGGTACCGCCTCCCGGACCAACCAAATTTCCCTCCGTAAACAATGAGCGTCCGACAGTCCCGTCAATTGGTGCTCGCACATCAGTATAGGACAGATTCAACCTGGCTGTATTTAAGTTCGCTTCAGCACTTTGAACATCGGCAGTGGCGATGTCGAATGCGGCTTGCGCGTCGTCGAGCGAAGCTTGAGATGCAGTATTGCGATTGGCGAGAGTTCTCGTCCTAGCCAGCGACTGGCGGCTTGCATTCTGATTTGCTGTCGCGCGTGCGAGCTGAGCTTGCGCCGATGCAACTGCGGCTAACATGGCATCAGGTTCGATCTCAAAAAGCAGATCGCCAGCTTTAACATCGGTCCCTTGGTCAAAAGCTTTGCGTTTCAGGTAACCCGTAATGCGGGCCTGAATGTCAACCGATTCAATTGCCTCAATCTGCCCATTGAACTGCATTGGCGCCGAGGCTGGTGCAGTGCCAACTTTCTGCACAACCACGGCCGGCACTGGAGCAACGGACGGTGTTTGAGCGTTCCCCCCACCTCCAACACCAAGGATCAGAAAAGCCCCGAATGTTACTGCCTTCACTTTGCGTCGAACCGGAACACTCGTCATCCCTGTCTCCCTCATCCTACATGGTGGCCGTCCATTCACGCATTTCTCGTCGTAAACGATATTCCCAGATAGGCAACACCTGCTATCAATAATGCAATTCCTGCGATCGAACCCGAGGGCAGGTCGCGGATGAATGGCCACTTTATGATCAATGCGACACTTGCTATCCACGCAATAAGCCCAGAGATCGTAAACCACCACCATCCAGCCGCCGGCCGAATTTTCAGCGACATAGCAATTTGCAGAAAACCATGCACAAACACGACAATCGCAATAAGCAAAGAAATTGCCAGAGCGCCTTTGAGGGGATTAAGATAGATCATAATCCCACCGACCAACTCAACGGCGCCAGACAATTCCTGCCAAATAAACCCTGCCCAACTTTTCACCCACAAGGACTGTATTATCTTCACGAAGCCTATACCGACAAGTACTAGGCCGAAGATCGTGCTGGCGGCGAATTCCGAGAAAACTGGCAAAAGCAAGCACAGAGACCCACCAGCTAACAGCACCACGGCCAAGAAAAAAAAGCCTTTCCACTTCCTCTGCTCTACCGTCTTGCGTTCTGTTTTAAGCAGCTTTTCAACGCTCATGCCTCAAGCCTCGCAGGATCGAAAACGGACTGTCTGACTGCTTATTCCAAGGATATTTTGCCTGATATGATATGAGCACGTTTAGACTCGATAGTACAGATAAAATATTATTCCTTTTATTGCTGTTCCGTCCATTCGCTTTCCTCCATTTTTATCCAACTTGTCGATATAATGCTTGCCCGCAAACTCAAATGTGCCACCAATGCTTCTACGGCTTCATCATCTTCTCTCGCTGTAAATAAAGTTGCATCAATCTTGATCTCATCGCTCCCCTCAAGTCGTTGACTGGTGATGGCGTGGAAGCGAAGCTTCTTGAGATCAAGTGCTTGAATTAGCAACGCCCTCACGGCTATCTCGCTTTCCAACGGACAGATAAAACGAACTCGATAGAATTGTTCGGTATCCGGCGCGACAAAAGAGTAGCGATCAACAAGAATGGCTATTTTCGGCAGTGAGACGTTCAGTATGACAATGAAGAATGCAGTTTCAATAGCTAGAAACCAAAACCCATAGCCCGTCAGAACGCCCACCGCGCCGGTACTCCAAACTGTTGCAGCGGTGCTAAGACCTTTCACGCTCGCACCATCCTTTATAATGAGACCAGCACCGAGAAATCCGATGCCGGTAACAACCTGCGCACCCATTCGCGGGTCTGCTGTTATGCCCAATGCATGTGGCAGAGACGCATATGCAGCAGCCCCAAGTGCCACTAGTCCGTGAGTAACGAGACCTGAATGGCGCTGCCTCAGCTGACGCTCCAAGCCAATCGCCGACCCTAACACCAAGGCCAAGCAAAGATTGAGCATGATTGATTGCATTTCAACAAGTTCAGAAGCCAAAGTTCTTCTCCAGTTTGAAGGGCCATTTTCAGCTATGTTCAACGTTGAACTTGCGGGAATTTGTACACTCCGCAACAGACGCACAGGTAGTGGCGTCTGAGACCAAAAACGCAACTAATTCAGGATTCCCGACCAATAATCACGGTTTTATCTGCATTGTTTTTGCGGGACGTCGATCCTAACGACGAAACCGAATACTGTGCTGAACAAATACGCTGTTTAGTAAGATAGTTATATTATGATACTTGTATTGTGCGAATTAAAGTTGTTTTATGAATGAAATTTCGTTGGCATTCTTTCCGATATCGACTGAGGGGTCAGATAATATGGGATTGCTCGGAATATTAATCGGCCTCGCTCTGCTCATGTGGTTTGCGTATCGAGGATGGAGCGTTCTTTTGCTCTCTCCTGTTGCCGCACTGCTTGCCGCTCTGATCTCGGGTGAACCACTTCTTGCAAACTGGACATCGACATTTATGGGCGGAACTGCAAGTTTTGTCGCCCGTTGGTTCCCTTTATTTCTTCTTGGAGGTATATTTGGCAAACTGATGGATGACAGCGGCTCCATCACGTCAATTGCCCACTACCTTACCCAACGGCTCGGTGTAAAACGTACAATGCTGTCGGTAGTTTTGGCTTCGGCAGTCGTAACGTACGGCGGAGTAAGCGTCTTTGTCGCATTTTTCGTGTTGGTTCCGATGGCACGAGAGATGTTTAGGGCAGCCAACATCCCCGCGCGCCTTATGCCAGCTGCCATCGGGCTTGGGGCTTTCACATTTACAATGTCTGCAATGCCGGGGACGCCTTCGACAAACAATGCTATTCCGATGCCCTATTTCGGTACGACAACCTTTGCAGCTCCAGGTTTGGGTATAATTGCTTCGATTATTACGTTGGCGTTCGGGATGTGGTGGCTCCAGCGCACAGAAAGACGAGCACGCGCGGCCGGAGAAATATATGTTGACGAGCGCGGCAAAGTGGAAATTGGCGAAAAACTCCGAGAACAATCGACACTCACTGGAGATTTCGATCCTGCAGAACTGGAAAATGGTGCTCGGGCAACGAAGTCACCCCCATTTTTTGCTGCTCTAGCTCCCCTGCTCGTCGTCATATTCGTCAACTTCTTAATGGCTTTGATAATACTCCCTAGGATCGATTTTTCCTTCTTGCAGCAATCTCCATGGAATATTGATGTTTCTTCCGCGATCGGACTTTGGGCAGTTCTTATCGCGCTTTCGTCGGCGATCCTGACATTAATAATTTTGAACTTCGGGCGTTTACGGGCAATCCGCGAAAGCCTCGACGCTGGAGCGAACTCTTCGGTACTGCCAATTCTCACGATCGCCAGTCTCGTGGGATTCGGAGCAGTCGTGGCAGCGTTGCCGGCATTCGCAGTCGTTCGCGATGCTGTCCTCGAAGTACCGGGCGGTCCACTTGTCTCCCTTGTGGTCGCAATGAATGCGTTGGCAGCGCTTACTGGCACAGCTTCAGGCGGCATGGCGATCGCGCTTAACGCGCTGGGCGAGCAATATATGCAGCTAGCAAATCAGTATGGAATCGATCCCGCACTGATGCATCGTCTAACAGTAATAAGCGCGGGTACACTGGACGCTCTCCCACACAACGGAACTGTACTCCTACTACTCCAGATCAGTGGACAAACACATGCTTCGAGCTATTTCGACATGGTAATGACAGTCATCGTTGGCGTGATCATTTCACTCGTAGCTGTATTCGTTCTCGGGTCAATGTTCGGTTCATTCTAGTTCAGCTCCACTTTCGAAAGGACGTAATTATGAGGAAGTCTTCAGTTCTTACCGCACTAGTCCTGATGAGAATGAGCAGTCCTGCATTTGCCCACCTTAGTCCTTCTGAACACGGTTCGTTTGCTGCAGGGTTTTCTCATCCCTTAACGGGTGCAGATCACATACTGGCAATGATTGCCGTAGGACTATGGGCTTCGATCCTGGGAGGGCGCGCCCTTATCGCAATACCAGCTAGCTTCGTTGGGGTAATGCTAGTCGGATTCTCTGCCGCTCTTGGAGGGATTTCGCTGCCCTTTGTCGAACCAGTTATTCTCGCATCGGTAATTTTCATCGGCCTCCTAGTTGCTTTAGCTCTACACGCGTCGACGACAACTGCTGCCCTGATTGTGGGATTTTTTGCGTTTTTCCATGGTTTTGCCCATGGTAGTGAAATCGGTAACGCCACCTTTTTTTCTTATGCATCAGGGTTCGCCCTCGCTACTGCTTTGCTTCACGCATTGGGTATAGGTGCTGGTGTCGTCACAGGACAAATGGCCAAAGGTAAAACTGGTCAATATATGATGCGCTTCGCTGGATCGCTTACTGCTGTCGCCGGCATCTACCAGGCCATCGGATGAAACGAGGTGCTTTCCAGTTGGACTATGTACATTCACCATCAGTCAATGAACACTACTCCGACGTGGTGGCGAGTCTGAGCGCTGCGGCACCAGTCCTTCACCTGTTGAGGCTCGTTAGTCCAAACCAGCCGGTAGGGGGCTTTTCCTATTCCCGTGGGCTCGAATGGGCAGTCCAATCAGGGTCAATTACCGATGAGAGGACTTGCTCTTCCTGGGTCCTGGGGCTTCTAGAACACTGCTATGCGGCACTCGACGGCGCTATATTTTGGCGAATGATGCTTGCTCTTCGGGCTGCTGACATGTCGGAGTTTGCCAGATTAAACGAGTGGCTTGGTGCTAGCAGAGAAAGCAAAGAACTCGAGCTGGAAGACAGACGAATGGCAGAATCCCTGCTTTCACTCTTAGATGATCTTGGCGTACAGGGAATAAATGAAGATCTTCGAAAGGGACGACCGACATATCCAGCAGCCTTCGCAAAAGCTGCCGCCCATTGGGAGATCCCACCTTACAGCGCGTTGTATGGTCTTATGTGGAGCGTCGTTGAGAGCCAAATTACAGCGGCTATTCGCCTGGTACCACTCGGACACACGGCCGGTCAGAGGATTCTGATAGGAGCTGTGGACCGCATCGAGCAGGCTGCGCGAAAATCCACGTTGTTGAAAGAGACGCAAATCGGTAACACAGCGCCCGCAATGGCTATGGCCAGTGCTTGGCATGAGACGCAGTACAGCCGGTTATTTCGGTCTTAAAGACCCTTGCTTGACTCGATGCTGCTTCAGGTTTTGTTCAGCGGTTATCGCCTCTGCCGGCTCAACCGGTACCAAAACTTTAAACGAATGCCTTGCCAGCAACATGATCCATGTAACGATGACAAACGTCGATGTCAGTACAGGCATTCCAATTGGTTTGAGAAAGATAGCTATAGAGGCCCAAAGCCATGTGGCTATGATGGCGCCAAAAATTGCATAAAGGAAACTGCTCCAGTTCAAAACGAGGAAGAAACCACCAAGCGCCATGGCTGTGAGGGCGGCGTTATAGCCAAATAGACCGTCACGAATTGCGCCTTCTGGGCCACCAAAAGCAGCAGCCACAACAGCACCCACGCTGGCACCTGTCAGCGCCATAAAAGCTGAGACGCGTGAGTTGACGGCAATTCCGATCAGAATAATATAACCCGTTATCCAGTTGTCCTGAAAGAAGATCTGTCCAATCGCGGTTCCGATCCCCATGTACCAAGTTGGTAGCAGGTAGGGAATCGTATAAGAAAATTGATCGGGTGAAACCGGTTTTGCCATTGGACCCGCGTCGATCGCGTCGAACTTCAATATAGCAAACAACAACAACCAGCCTACGAGAACAAACGGCATCGTGAGAGGCGCGACCTTGTAGGGTGCCATAACAGCAGCAGTTGCAGCAAAAGCTAATGTTGAGAAAGCCGCGCCACTTATTAGGTAGACAACCATAGCGACTGACGGCACGGCACCCGTGCGGAAATCAGCACTGGTAAACGCGATCAATGCCAACGCGACGAGACTTCCGTTGAAGCCATATAAACCATCTCTGACCAACCCTCTTTCGGCTTTCAGCAAAACAGCCGTGAATGTGGCTGCTGCAGCCCCCACTAGACAGATCAGCGCGTAAACCCACGAATTAAACAGGATCGCAAGTAGAATTATCAACCCACTAAGTGGGTTGTTCTGAAAAACCACTTGCCCGATACCCCGCAACGTCCAGTCGAAAAACCCAAAGTAATGGTGCTCCCGGAAGGTGGCGAAATACATGTCTCATTCTCCTTCCGGTTCCCATCGTCTCATCGCTAGAATAGGAAATAGCGCTGAGCCATAGGCAGCACATCTGCTGGTTCACAACTAATTAATTCGCCATCCACTCGGACATGATAGTTCTGGGGATCAACTTCTAATTTGGGTGTAAGCCCATTGTGAATCATATCCTTTTTTCGGATCTTTCGTATACCTTTGACAGCAACTAAATGTTTCTTTAATCCAAGCTTTTCACCGATACCGTCACGAAGTGCTGCTTGCGAAACAAACGTTACCCCGGTCGATCCGATAGCACCTCCCATGACGCCATACATAGGCCTATAATGAACAGGCTGTGGCGTGGAGATTGATGCATTAGGATCTCCCATTGGAGCCATCGCAATCATGCCGCCGAGCATCACCAGACTTGGCTTTACTCCAAAGAATTCCGGCTTCCATAGGACGAGGTCAGCCCTTTTTCCGACTTCAACAGAGCCAATCTCGTGAGCGATACCATGAGTGATTGCCGGGTTTATTGTATATTTAGCAATATAACGCTTAGCCCGAAAATTGTCATTTCGGCTGCTGTCAGGATTCAATGGGCCACGCTGCACTTTCATTTTATGCGCCGTCTGCCAACACCGAAGCGTTGTTTCGCCGATCCGGCCCATTGCTTGGCTGTCTGACGACATCATCGAAAACACCCCAAGATCATGTAGAATATCTTCTGCAGCTATCGTCTCACGCCGGATACGCGATTCTGCGAAAGCTACGTCTTCAGGTATTTTAGGGCTGAGATGATGACAGACCATCAGCATGTCGAGATGTTCATCAACAGTATTGATGGTGTATGGCCGAGTAGGATTGGTCGACGACGGTAGAATATTTTCCTCACCCGCAGCGGTGATGATATCTGGAGCGTGACCACCGCCAGCACCTTCGGTATGAAAGCTATGTATGGTTCTCCCCTTCATCGCGGCAAAAGTGTCCTTAACAAAACCACTCTCATTAAGGGTATCACTATGTAGGGCTACTTGAACATCTTCCTCGTCAGCAACAGTCAGGCAATTATCGATTGCCGCAGGAGTAGTTCCCCAATCTTCATGAAGTTTGAGCCCGACCGCTCCGGCCATAATCTGTTCGCGCAACGGTTCAGGCATACTAGCGTTGCCTTTACCGAGCAGGCCCACATTTATTGGTAACGCCTCGATCGCCTCGAGCATGCGATGAATGGCCCAAGGACCTGCAGTGACAGTTGTGGCAAGCGTCCCGACAGTCGGGCCAATGCCGCCGCCAACTAAAGTGGTCGTCCCACTCGCGAGTGCTTCGTCCGCTTGTTGTGGGGCGATAAAATGAATGTGAGTATCGATACCACCGGCGGTAAGAATCTTTCCCTCACCTGCTATGACGTCTGTCCCGGGACCGACGACAATGTTGACGCCCGGCTGAATATCCGGATTGCCCGCTTTACCGATCGCAGTAATACGGCCATTCTTTATACCAACATCCGCTTTGACTATCCCCCAATAGTCCAAGATGATAACATTGGTAATGATGAGATCGGCTGTCTCTGCAGCCGGCCTTTGACCTTGCCCCATACCGTCGCGTATAACCTTGCCACCCCCAAAAGTCACTTCTTCTCCGTAGATACACCGATCTTCCTCGACCTCGATGATAAGTTCGGTGTCCGCGAGCCTGACCCGATCTCCGGTGGTAGGGCCGTAAAGCTCGGCATATGCCTGACGAGAAATTGTGACCATCTGCCCCTCCTAAAGTTTTCCGTTGATGCGCGCGTTAAATCCATAAACTTCCCGGGCGCCATCAAGCGCTACAAGTTCTATTTCGCGATCCTGTCCAGGCTCGAAACGCACTGCAGTCCCCGCAGGAATATTGAGCCTGAATCCCTTAGTTCTATCGCGATCAAACACAAGAGCTTCGTTTGTCTCGTAGAAATGATAATGCGACCCAACCTGTATCGGCCGATCACCTGAATTTTCGACGAGGAGACGGCGAGTTTCACGTCCGTCGTTGAGCTCGATGAAACCGTTTTCTATAAAATATTCTCCTGGTATCATAGCATCCTCTCAAGGAATGGGATTATGAACCGTTACGAGTTTGGTACCGTCAGGAAAAGTCGCCTCAACCTGAATGTCATGGATCATTTCCGGAACGCCCTCCATAACCTCATCGCGGGTAAGGAGCGTTGCACCATAGGACATCAGTTCGGCGACCGTCTTGCCGTCCCTCGCTCCCTCAAGAATCTCAGCTGATATATAAGCAATTACCTCCGGATAGTTGAGTTTCAAGCCCCGAGCCCGCCGTCGTTCGGCAACGAGCGCTGCTGTGAAGATGAGAAGCTTATCTTTCTCCCGCGGCAAAAGTTCCATCAGCATACCCTCTCTTAAGACGATTACGTGGCCCAAATTCGAGGCGCAGAGGCAGTTTTCCCTAATGCGGCCTCCCGCAAAATCTCCCACGCCTGTCTTAAAAGCATTTTGGCTTCCGACATGCGCAAACCTAAGTAACGACACACTATAACCCGGTCTAATCGACTGACCGAGAATACGGCGGCGGAAACTTTGGAGAGCGCAGCGCGAATACGTTCCACCGCATTTTCCTCCGATGGGCCAGCATAGATCATGGTTGCCGTTATCGGGTGGGAACGGAAGGCGTAAAGCGCATTCATGGCGTCATCTCCCCCCGTTAGGCAAAACTGTTCGAACCAAATGGGCCTTCCGTCGCGATATATTTCGACCCGCTGCGTAAATTCCCCACGTTCAAAGTACTCGCGACAAGCTGGGCGTCCCAAGCTAACGATATCCCAACCTAGATAAATTGCATCGTTGCTAAGAAAAACCAGGGTTTCGACAGATGCCTTGGCGCCATTGAAGAGGATTGTTTCTTGCGGGAGATATTCACAGATTCCGGCATTTCCGATTTCAATCAGCGTTTTCTGTGTGCTTTTTGCGTGATCGGATGAGTAAAACTTGGTGGCACCTGGTGTGGTCAGAACAGCTTTTGCATGCGTGCCCAAGTAGCACCCTATAGAGAGAGCATCTCCTTCAGCGACCCCCCCTGGAGGATGCAATAAATAAACATGCGCGCTTCCATCTCTTTCGGGATAAAATGGCCGCTGAACTGCTAAAGGTCCAACGTGACGTCGCCGCACCAGCCTCGTTACCCGATTATTTTGCTCGAACCATAATTCAAGCTCAGCATTCCAACCCTTGCTCATCACCGACAGCTGCTCCTCATGGATCGGAGATACTTTGATGCGATCGAGATATTCGACAAGAAAACGATATAGAAAAACAATGTTGAAAGACTTTAACTCGACACCTGGCCTTCTACAAGCATATTTATAAGTATGTCCTATCATACATCCGGATTCGGAGCATCTTCGAAGACTTCATCCTGCTCCCGTCGCACTCGGAAGGAGGAGGCAACGATATGCGCAGAGTATTCACCGTCCGTCACAAATCGCATAGCAATGCAAAAACTTCTGTCGGCACTACAATAATCGCAACTCGTGCCCACGAAGAAATGAATTTATGCCGTAAACCGTGGTTCTGTCCGATGGTAGGAAAGTCATTCTTTGATCTCCCTAAACCAACTGTTCTCATAGCCAGTAACTAGCTTGTTCTCGACGACGGTTACACGGTGTTAATCCAGACCTCAGGAGAACTATTGCCTTCTATTATCGTATAGGACCTCGTTTCCATCTTTGACGGGCAGGCACAAAGGACACCGTCATTTGCCAGCGGAAATTTCAACGGATCGATTCTTGATTCAGCGCGATCAAGTCATAAAAACCATGCTTGATGGGTTGGGTGCAACTGTCGTTGCGGTGTTAAGCCTATTCAACGCATGGTGAAAATAATGTTCGCAGCCATGGTCTTGGTAGTGAATATGAGCATCAAGCCGTAAAGCCTTGAATCATTGGCAATTCCCCCAGGAAGGAGCGCAACATCGCTTCACAGAACGTACCGTTAAGGATTGGCATCGGCGGGCCTGTGGTTCAGGAAGAACCACACTCACCGAGAAACTTTGCAAAGCCCTCCGCGACAAGTATTCCATCGCAGTGATTACGGATGATATTTACACCAAAGAAGATGCCATGATTTTGATGCACCGGCAGGCATTTCCCAAAAAGCGTATACTCGGCGTTGAGACTGGCGGCTGCCCCACACCGCAATCAGAAAGGATGCTTCTATCAAGTTTCAGTCAATTGCGGAGATGACCGAAGATTCCAGACCTTGATATTGTATTCATCGGGTCTGGTGGCGATAATTTGGCTGCTACCTTTTCACCTGATCTAGCAGATCTTACACTCTATGCGATCTCAGTTTGTCCGGTTGAATAGATTCCGCGAAGAGGAGGTCCTGGAACAGCGCGCTCTGATTTTCTCGTCATCAACAAGAGTGACCTTGCGCCCCATTTAAACGTAGATTTAGCCGTTATGCGGTCTGACACGGAGCAAATGCGTGCCGGGCGGCCCTACGCATTCACTGACTTGACGCGGAACTTAAAAATGGATTCGGTAATTCGTTTCATTGTCGAAAATGGCGGCCTTGTAAACTAGCGTTCCTGCAAACGATCTAGAATGCGCGTGGGAAGATGCAAAGCCAATGAAGCTTGTTCAAAGGTGGTCTGACCCGCTGCGAGAAACGTCTCATCGGCTCCTGCATACTCATCCGTAATGAGCCTCCTGAGCAGATAGCCTGAGCCCAACAACTTGATCAGAGTAACCGAATTCGCGAACAGACTATGACCACCCCTATCAAGGTCAGAGATATCAAGAACTTGAACGTTTTTCTTCTGCAGGAAAGCGATATCAAATCCACTGCCTATACGTGGCTCACCTCCGGCTAGGCGACGCGAGATATCAAGCGCACGATCACGGCGTGAAACTACAATCGTTGATGGTTGCGGCAGTTGACCAATGTCGTCGACCTGTGATCGAAATAGATCAGGATCGATATCGGCTGCAGCCAGTAACACTCCATTGATCCGCTGGAGAACATCTTTTCGGTGGGAAACTGCAAGCGTGCGCAGCGCCTCCATAACCACCACAGCCCCCATTGAATGACCAACGATGACGATTCCGTTCGCCTTTGTGTCCGCAGCCAGCGCTAGGGTTTCCACCAGCCCTTGCCGAGCGATAATTGCGCTATCACGATCATACAAATATCTTGTGAAAGACGCAGCCGATGCCCAAGAGAAGTGGATAGGGACAGAGCGAACATCATAGTCATGGACGATCTGCGCATTACGGAACAGGCCCTCAGCGAAGTTGTTGTTGTACCCGTGCACGAATACAAAAAGTTCGCGTTGCTCAGTTGGGCGGCTTTCGAGCTGATTGTTCAAACTGGCAATCATTGACCGGCGATCAGCGAGAATATGATAGTTTGAAGCATGGAAATGCGTATTTGGATCAGGTTTTACGGAGGAAGCTTCGACGTTTCCTGCGCGGTGGTTCGGTGGGATACTAACTCTAATTGTTGCTAGATTGAGCACATTAGATCGGCCGCGGGTATACGCAATATCGCGATCAGGACTTCGCTGCCTAACAGTTGCGACATTCAACGAAACCATTGAACTTTGGGACCGAACCGACGGGAGTGTTCCTCCCAATCCCGTAACCGCCCTATTACTGGCACACCCCATCGCAAGAAAACACCATATTGTAATGATGATAAATTGCTTCAAACCGAATCCTCATACAAGCGAAGTATCCCGACCGGAAAATATGTAACCCGTGTTCGTAGCTGCTACTCTGGGATTTTCTTCATTTACTTCATAAAAAGTGTCGAAAGGACACGAAGGCGAGGAGATGGAGGCTGCGCAACGATACTGTCCGGTCAACGCCGCGATCGGATTATACGTACATTGACAATTCGCCCGTCGCGAGAGCGTACCGTAATATCATAGCTTCGACCTAGCCGTGTAGCCCGGTATAAGAAATGGGTGCCACGACAGTCAAGCATCCGAATATTGTTAAATCCTCGCATTCTTAATAATCGGGCACCCTGTCTGCAACTCACACGGTGGCCGTTATTGATCCGGGTGCCTACATGAACCGATGGGCTCTGGCTGTGAGCAGGAAACGTGACTGAAGCAACGCCGAGTGTTGACAACACCGTGAACAAGACTGCAAACACAAATGAACGCCACATCATTCTCTCCCCTTCACGTTAACACTAAGTAAAGGAACACCTGAATCAAACCAGGTACGGTCGCCCAATCCCTGGTCTTACGCAGGCTTAACAAACCCAGTGGCGTCGCCTAACGACACCTGGCTTCGAAAACGCGCCCATTGTGATCGCGATAGCGGCAATATTGAACACCGTTACGGGTTTGGGCGACGCCTACGAGCGTTCCAGCAGCCGCGCCGATCGCCGCACCTGTAAGCGCTCCACGAGCATTGCCTCCTATGGCGCCGCCAGCGAGGGCTCCCACGGCCGCCCCACCGACACCGTATCCTGCAGTTCTACGTTCATCAGTTGTACAAGCTGTCAATGTTAACGCGATCATCGAAGTAATAAGCACACCATGTAAGGTCGTCTTCATTTAAGCCTCCTCCGAAATTCGGTGAACAATTCCCAATCGTAACACAAGTCGATGCACGTGACATCAACGATTTTTGAACATTAACCTCGACAGTATAGAGAACTACAAACCAGAGCGGTAATCCGCAAATAAATCGAACCTTGCAGGCAAAGATCAAAAGTAGCTGAACCATCTTCGCGCAGAAGCGAGAATTGACGATCTCTCAGCCGCTATAATTTGCAAGTTTCTTTCTTGCGATGCCAGACCATAAGATTGCGGGGCTCAATTTGCAAAAGCGATTGGAACACAGTGGACAGTCCAGGATTAATTCACTTCAAAGAAGAACGAGGACCGCCGGAGGCTTTCTGGACTTCATGCGCGAGGTGTATGGAACAGTGCATGCTGTTACTTCATTGACCAAGGATCAGCTTAATGATTTGCCTGAACACACCGATTATACCGTGTGCCTGGCCTGGAGAATAGAAATGGTCACAGGCAAACACGAATGTTATCGGCATAGGTAGAAAAAAGATGTTTCCTCAAATCATTCCTGGAAACAGGATCATTCTTCTTTCAGATGCCCCAATAATGGGGTTGCCGCTATTCGATTAAATGCGTTTTGCCAATAGCTTAGGCCAATTGCTTTTAGTTCTATCCTTCCGGAACCTACACGGCTTCGCGGACGTAGTGAGATGCACCAACCTGGGTCATCGGCAAGTGGATAGGCACGAAGTTGGGAGGTCGAACAGCACTTGGGATTTCGTCAGACATCAATTCTCTTCCCAACGGGCGTTGAGCTGGATCCGCGACCGGGACGGTGGAGAGAAGCTTACGTGTGTAGGGGTGTTGCGGATTATTGAAGACAGATCGTCGATCTCCAATCTCGACAATTTCGCCCAAGTACATGACTGCCACTCGATGGGCAATACGTTCGACTACCGCCATATCGTGACTTATGAACAGGATCGCAATTCCCATCTCTCGTTGAAGGTCCATGAGCAGATTGATGACTTGAGCCTGCACAGTAACATCAAGCGAAGCGACTGCCTCGTCAGCTATGATTAGCCTTGGATTGAGTGCCAGAGCCCGAGCGATGCAGATGCGTTGGCGTTGTCCACCAGAAAACGCGTGTGGATAGCGTTCGAGATACTCAGGCGGGAGATGGACTTTTTGCAATAAATCGGCTGCTCGTTTTCGCAGTTCTGCAGTATGTCCCGCGCGATGAACTCGCATAGGATCCATTAAGGCCTGACCAATGGTCATCCGTGGATTAAGCGAGGAAAAAGGGTCTTGAAACACCATCTGCGCCTCGCGGCGAAAACGCGATAAAACATTCCTCGGCGCTCCAACTAGCTCGTTACCGGCGTAGCGGATCGATCCAGACTTTGGCTTATCCAGTTGCATGATGCTGCGCGCAACAGTTGACTTCCCACAACCGGATTCTCCGACCAAGGCAAGGGTTTCCCCCGCGAAAATATCAAACGAGGCATTCTCTACCGCGTGAACCCGGCCTGTGACACGTCCGAGCATTCCGCCCCTTAGGTCAAAGCGCGTAACAAGATCACGAACTTCAATAAGCGGGGTTCTTTCGGGATTGGAATGCGCCATAGTGCTCATAAATGTCCTCCGGCTGTGATCGAGTCATCCTCGTAAACAAGAAGTGGGAATTTTTCTGGCCCGTCTTTATCCGCCATACTCCCAAGTCGGGGGACAGCGGAGATCAGTGCCTTGGTGTAGAAATGCTGCGGGCTGTTGAAAATATCGCTGACAGGCCCGGTCTCAACGATTTCTCCCCGAAGCATCACACAAACGCGATCCGCAATCTCCGCAACGACCCCCATATCATGGGTAATGAACAACACGGCCATGCCAATCTCACCCTGGAGCGCACGTACCAAATCGAGGATTTGAGCCTGAATCGTTACATCAAGTGCCGTCGTAGGTTCATCAAGGATCATCAGTGATGGCTTGCAGGCCAGTGCCATCGCAATCATGACACGCTGGCGCATACCTCCTGAAAGCTGGTGCGGATACTGTTCAAGCCGTCGCTCCGCGTCAGGGACGCGTACCAGTTTCAAGACATTGAGCGCTATTTCCCTTGCTTGCCGAGCAGTTTTGTTTTGGTGCTTAATGACTGCTTCTGAAATCTGGTCTGCTACAGTAAAAACCGGATTGAGACTGGACATAGGATCTTGAAAAACTATAGAAAATTCAGAACCGCGTAGCTCTTCGATTTTTTTATTTGAAAGCTTCGCTAGATCGACAACCGACTGATCCTTTAACCGCATTAATAGGCGGCCGCCTGTTATCTTGGCTCCATCGAATTCAGTCAGCCGCATGATCGTCATCGCCGTCACCGATTTTCCTGAACCGGATTCACCGACGAGCGCAACTGTCTCGCCCAGCCCGATCTGCAATGATACACCCTTGACCGCTCGGACGGGATTTGCGGCATTCGGCGCAAAACACACTTCCAAGTTTTCAACCGACAAAATGACATTATCTGGAAGGGTCAGGTTACTTTTTGATGCTTGTGTCAAAACGGTTTCCCCTGGCGATTTGCTCGCACTTGTCGATATCTAACGCGCACCGTGCATCTTCTGTCAACATGGCGATACCCGCACCATCGTCAATATCAGCAGTTGAAACGATGACTTCTTGACGATTAAGCGCCACTATTCCTTCCCCAGAGGCGGTTAGGTTGATCCTTATGCAAA
Source organism: Brucella sp. NBRC 12950 (assembly GCF_030268145.1). Taxonomy (NCBI): domain Bacteria; kingdom Pseudomonadati; phylum Pseudomonadota; class Alphaproteobacteria; order Hyphomicrobiales; family Brucellaceae; genus Brucella; species Brucella sp. NBRC 12950. Next base: position 13,120 of record NZ_BSQC01000010.1, on the reverse strand, counting down.
GTTTGCATTACCCCTTCTGTTTACGCATGACCTTTTATCAGCGTAACCCGATAGAAGGGCTGACCGGTCCACGCAAACCCTTACTAATTTCTGACAAATGATTCCAAAAGGCCTCCGCGTCCCCATTTCGCGTGCCTGCACGGCGAAAGATTCTGATTTCCATCTCCAGCGACATGTGTTGACCGCCTATTTGAACGAGTTCCTTTCTGCTGATCGCTTTTTGTGCGCTGATCTGCGGCAGCCAAGCTATCCCGTGACCCGCGATTGCCATTTGTTTGAGACTAACAGCCAGCGATGACTGATATACCGTATTCAAATTAAGCGGTTGTCGCCGGCGTGACTGTATGAGCGATATAAGTTTGCCCAGGTAGCCATCGTTCCACGAATAGGAAAGATAAGGAATACGTGCACCTTCCGGCACATCGACATCATACAATGGCCTGCCGTCAGCGTCGGTGCCGGAAACCAAAATCAGGCGGTCCTTCCCGATCTGCAATGATTCAAACGGACCGGCCTCAAGCACTGGAGGGCCATCGGGATGGTCATAAATAATAGCAAAATTGCATTTTCCCGACGATAAATGCTCAATGCATTCCAGAAAATCAGCAGTATGCATACTGCTGCGTATGGGTTGATCAACTGGTTGAGCTCGCACAATCCAATCAGGAAAGAAATAGATCGCCAACGTATGAAAGGCCGCAAATGTGAGCAGCTGCGAACTTGCGCCAGCTACGTTCCGACAGTCGGTTCGTAACCTATACATGTCGCGGACCAGTTCCTGACACCGCGGTACAAACATGTTGCCAACAGTTGTTAGATGGACTGGATATGTGCTTCGATCGAGCAATTCTGCACCGACCCAAGCTTCAAGCGACCTGATACGACGACTAAACGCCGGTTGCGAGATGTTGCGCGAGGCAGCCGCAGTGGAAAAGTTTCGCGTTGCCACAATTTCCAGGAAGTCTTCGAGCCAAGCCAGCTCCATCTGAACCTCATGCGTTATTTGCATAGTTCATTCTAACTACGCATTGGACAGCGGTGCAAGAGTGCACCTAGCCTGAAGAAAAAATAAAAGAAGATCATTAGGTCCAACAAGGGGAATACATCGATGAAGCTTGCCTTGGCTCTGGCCGTTTCCTGCGGCCTTGGTCTGGCAACAGCGCCTGCTGTTGCTCAGACCAAAAATCCCGGAACTTTTGTCTTTCTGTGGACTGACGATGTTCAATCGTTTGATCCCGCCTACATAGCAAACACACCCAGTTCCTATGGTGTCTTGAATGTCTATAGCAGGCTCCTCAACTACAATGGTTCCCAGATTTCCGAGTTCGTTCCTTCTATTTCAAGTGAAGTCCCGACGCTCGAAAACGGCTTGATCAAGACAAATGACGATGGGTCAATCAGCTACACTTTCCCGATCCGCAAAGATATTCACGCGCACAAAGTTGGTATAAAGGGCGACGACGGTAAAATCGTCTGGCAGAGCTTCGATGGCCTGACCAACGAACAAAAGACAAAGATCGAGCCTGGATATGGCGAAATAACACCTGAAGACATACGATATTCCCTGCTTCGAGCAATCCTAATGGGCCAGTCATGGATGTCAAACGCCATCACAGAGGTTGTGACTGCAGGAAAATATCCCGACGTCACTAAGTGGGTGGAGACGGAGGGTAATGTTAAGAACATTAGTGAGGCAAGCCCGGAAGCACTGCGTAAAGTCTACGACCAACTCGCTTCTCAAATAACAGTTGAAGGCGACAACGTAATCCTGAAGCTTCCAAAGCCTTTTCCAGCTACGCTGGGCGTCCTAGCGCTGCCATTCGGAGCATCAATTGTCGATAAAGAATGGGTCGCATCCGTCGGTGGATGGGATGGCGATGGCGATACCTGGAAGAAATATTATCGGCCGGAACTAGGAGATGATCCACTCTTTGCTCAGGAAAATGGCACTGGACCATTCATGCTGGAGGAGTGGGATCGCACTGACCGCAGGATCACGCTGAAGCGCTTTGACAATTACTTCATGGGCCCAGCTAAGCTCGAACGGGTGGTGATGCGCACTGTACCTGAATGGACAACGCGGCGCCTTCAACTACTTTCTGGCGATGCAGACTTCGTAACCGCCCCCGTCGAGTTTTTGGATGAACTTGGTAAAACAGAGGGTGTAAAAGTCGTTGACGGACTGCCAAAAGTCTTTGGCCGCGGTCTTTATTTCGCTTGGCCGCTCGAAACCACAGATAATCCTGCAATCGGTAGTGGCAAACTCGATGGAAACGGTATTCCAGAAGATTTTTTTGCTGACATAGATGTGCGCAAGGGCTTTAACTATGCCCAGAACTACGATGCACTTCTAAAACAGGTCCTTCTCAATAAAACGGTGCAGTCGCGCGGGCCGTCGGTACGTGGGATCATGGGCTACCGGGACGATTCACCAATTTATAACTACGATCCTAAGAAAGCTGCAGAACACTTCAAAAAGGCTTTCGATGGTAAGCTTTGGGAAAATGGTTTTACTTTCACCGCCTATGTGCAGGAAGGTACTCCACAAGGGACCGCGGCCCTGTCTGCGCTGCAGCAAGGTCTTCAGCGTATCAATCCGAAGTTCAAGATGAAGATTCAATCTCTTCCTTGGGCGTCAATTTCCGACAAACTCAACAATCGCGAGAAACCCGCTTCACCGCTCACTTATATGGGATGGGGACCAGACTACTCGGATCCGGGCGGTCCGCTGGGTGCCGCGACCTACTACCTCTCGCCAACCGGTCTTGTAGGAGGAATGCTTGGAGATGGCTATCGTCAACTGATGACAGAGAAGTTCAAGCCATTGCTCGACGAAGCATGGGCTTCAAGCGATCCTGCCGTCCGCGAACCGATTTATGCCAAATTGCAAGCCATGTCACATGACTACGCAACAACCCAGTTTCTCTGGGAAGACTTCGGCTACATCGTAACTCGTAGCAACATCGACGGTTACGTCCACAACATGATCCTCTATGGCGCTTGGGATTTCTACCCGGTGACCAAGGCTGACTAAGCCTCGCTGACACATGCCGGGCGCAACATCGCCCGGCCCCCTCTCAGTTTCAAGCGCAAGAGGTTCCGGTGTGCTGAATTACGCATTACGGCGGCTGCTAACCCTCCCTATCGTTCTCTTCGCCTTATCGCTTATGCTATTCGCATTGCAGATGTCTTTGTCGCCAACACAACGCTTGGCCGCCTACGCTCCTTCCCCCGATTTTCTGAAAGGTGGACAAGAGAGCATTCGGCGGATGATAGAACAATATGGCCTCAGTGATCCGTTCCATGTCCAATATGGTAGATGGATAGGTAATATTCTGACCGGTAACCTGGGATGGTCCGAAACCGCTCGACAGCCTGTTGCGCACGCCCTAGCTTCATTGCTTCCTGCAACACTGGAGCTCGTTGTTCTCGCATTTATTCCCAGCTTCCTTCTCGCTATCTTTCTTGGATCACGAGCAGGCATCTATTTAAACAAGTGGCCTGATCATGTCATACGGGTCTTCACGATCCTGGGTTGGTCATTTCCTGTGTATGTTTTTGGTCTACTCATGCTGTTAATTTTTTATTCGGCGCTCGACTGGTTTCCGCCTGGCCGATTAAGCCAGTGGGCGCAGGCAGCAGTTATGTCGCCTGAATTCACAAGATACACGGGCGCCAATTCGGTAGATGCTATTCTCAATGGAAATTTTCAAATTCTTTGGGACTCTCTTCGGCATCTCGCCGCGCCTGTCATTACGCTGACATATGTCAACCTCGCAAGCATGACACGCGTCATGCGCACATCCATGCTTGAAACGCTGCGCCAGGATTATGTACGCACTGCGCGTGCAAAAGGCATGTCCCGGCGCGTTGTCGAACTTAAACACGCGCGTCGCAATGCTCTTCTTCCGGTAACGACCATCGCCGGAATGGAATTCGCAACGATGATGGGCGGCGTCGTCATAACTGAAACTATCTTCGATTATGCTGGGCTTGGGCAGTTCGCCGCAAAATCGGCTGCCAATCTGGACTTCCCAGCAATCCTAGGGTTCAGCCTCTATTTTGCGATCGTGCTCGTCCTCATGAACTTGATCGTCGACTTGATCTACCCGCTGCTCGATCCAAGGGTTAAAACGCGATGAAAGTGCTTCGATATCTGCTCCGCAATCCTGTCTCACTGATAGGGGTACTTATCTTGGTGGGCTTTGCACTCATTGCACTGTTTGCACCTGTACTGGCACCTCCTCAAGAATTTCAGATGTCCGTCTACGATACACCCAGAGCCGGTTTCTTGGCCACGCCGCAACCTCCCTCAGAGGAAGCGCTCTTCGGCACCACGGAAGGTCAATACGATATTTATTATGCAGTGGTATGGGGAACACGAACCGCGTTCAAAATTGGCCTTGGCGTTGTCGCAATATCGGTCATCATTGGCACGATAATCGGCTCCACCGCGGCCTATTATGGCGGAGCAGTTGACGAAGTATTGATGCGAATAGTCGACGTTTTCATGGCGGTTCCGTTTCTCATAGCAGCAATGGTTCTCACTGCCCTGCTTGGAAAAGGTATAGGGCCTATCACCATCGCGCTCACGACTTTCGGATGGATGGGTTATGCGCGGGTTATACGTAGCGAAATTCTGCGTATTAGAGAGATGGATTATATCCACGCTGCACGAAGCTATGGCGCTGGCGACTTCCGCCTCATAGCGCGCCATATCCTGCCCAATGCGTTTTTCCCTGTGCTTGTGCTTGCGACAATGGCGACAGGTTCTATGGTCCTCTCAGCATCGGCGTTGAGCTTTCTGGGAGTTGGCACTGAAGAAGGCTATGCCGATTGGGGCCAATTTATTGCTTATTCGCGCAACTGGATTGTCGGACAACCGGGAAATCCATTTCAGTACTGGTACACGCTGGTCTTTCCGGGAGCAGCCATTTTTCTATTCGTTTTATCTTGGAACCTCGTAGGCGATGCACTGCGCGATGTTCTAGACCCCCGTCACACAAACTGAATCTGTGGAGGATTGCTGTGTTTACGCTTTCAAGTTCGTCGATCAACCTGTTTGAGAGCCTCATCCGTCACGAGGTGATAGACAAAGCGATACCGTCGATTTCCTACGCCTTAGTCGATCGTGCGGGATTGTTGGCACAGGGTCACGTTCAACACCCCGATAGTCGTTTCGACATGAATAATCGTACTTGCTTTCGTATCGGTTCGATAACCAAAACATTCACAGCGGTTGCAATCATGCAACTCGCGGAGAAGGGGCTGGTGGACCTCGACGTTGACGTTTCAGAATATATTCCGGGCTTTCAACCTGTTAATCCGTTCGTTGGACGCGAAAGCGGCCCATATGGTTCGCATGTCAGCCTGCGCAAGCTGATGAGCCACACAGCTGGCATCGTCCGTGAACCAAAAAGTGGACATTACCTAGATTCCCAGAAGCCACCGCTGGCCGACACTGTGGCTGAGTTAGCAACGTCAACTCTCAAACAGGATCCAAGCGCGGGTACCATGCATTATTCGAATGCAGGCATTGCCGTCGTTGGCCTGGTGATTGAAAAGGTGTCACGTAAAAGCTACGCAGACTATATCACAGAAAACATCCTCGCTCCTCTCAATATGAAGGAAACCTCCTCTGGAATGGCAGAAGGAATTCGAGAGCGGTTGGCACCAGCGGCAATGTGGACCCTTGAAGGCGACAGCCCTGCGCCGGTCTTTAGTCTGGGTGGCTCCCCGGCGGGCAATATTTTCTCGACAAATCACGACATGGCCCATTATGCACAGTGTCTACTGAGAGGTGGCTTTGCAGAAGACGGACGCTCTATCATAAGCCCTGCATCCTTACGAGAAATGTGGACACCGATTGGAAAACGTCCCAGCAACCACGACAAAACATTGAATGGATATGGACTTTGTTTCGGCGTCGGCGACATGGATGGCTGGACCTCAGTTGGACATGGAGGCGCGGTTTACGGTTACGCATCTCAAATGACGTTACTTCCAGGATCGGGTGTTGGCGCACTTATTTTTGCAACGCTTGATTTCGCCAACCAAATCTCCTCACGTTTGGCGAATGATGGGCTTCGACTGGCGCTTTCTGAGATGAAAATGGGAAAGCGGCCCGGCGGGCCGAGAATCCCTCCCGTCATCTCAGATCAGCAGCTCAATAGCCTTCCTGGACACTTTCAACATGTCGAAAGTGGAGAAGTGGTTGAGGTCAAGCAAAAAGCGGGAAAACTCTATTTGATGGGAGAAGGTGTTCCGCTGCAAATTCGCCCGACATCTGGTAAGGGCTTCGTCGTTGATGGTCGAATTTACGGACGCGGAGCCGATTACCCGCATATGGAACTTTCTTTCGATACATCAGACAATTTGAGCTGGAAGGGACAAAGTTGGAACAGAGTGGAGGACCTGCCTACCGAACAAATCCCTAACGAAATAGCGGCTCACCTCGGAGAATATGGGCCAGATTTCAACATCACATATTTAACTTATAGCCACGGCCAGCTCAAATGTCTGATCGAGTACTTCTGTACACATACATGCGAGCCGGTCGATAGCGGTCGGTTTCGTATGCGCGGCCTCTTATATGAAGAAGAAATTCTTGAACTCGGCGCAACCGACGAGAATGGGCGGCAGGGAATACGCGTAGGTCCGATGTTCCTTGAGCGCCGGGACACAAATCGGCAAGCAGCCTGAAGATCGGCAACCGCAGATGCCAATACCTTTGACAATGGAATCGCCTTTGGGGGCGAGGATGCAAATTGGTGGTCGTTCGGTAGACTATTTCTGCGGGACTAGCTATTTTTGCCTCCATGGCCACCAGGATGTGATTAACGCCGCCTGCGAGGCTACTCGACAATATGGCCTTGGGGCTGGAACCCTTGCGCGAATGCCGGTCTATGAGGACTTGCATCAACGATTGCGTAAATGGTTTGCAACAGACGATGTCGTCACCCTCATCTCCGGGTATTCCGCACCCGCGGCGCTCCTGCAAGGGTTGCGTGACGACTTCGATGTGGTTTTCGTAGATGAAGGAACACACTACAGCACCCGTGATGCCTTGGCAGCACTCGTAAAACCAATATTCCGATTTCGCCACCTGGATCCAGAAAGCCTGGAATTGACCCTCTCGCGAAATCTGAAGAAAGGCCAGAGAGCACTTATCGCCACCGATGGTGTGTTTCCTTCATCAGGTGCACTCGCGCCACTGTCTGAGTATAGGCATGTGATGAGCGCTTATGGTGATTGTCTTCTCTTCGTAGATGACTCGCACGGCGTCGGTGTACTCGGCCCGACAGGGCAAGGATCACTCGAAATTGCGGAACTTGGACAACGCGGGAACTATGTTGCCGGGACACTTAGCAAAGCTTTTGGATCACTTGGCGGTTTTCTACCTGTAGATAATTCTGTTGCCCAGAAAGTTCGAGAGAAGGCCATGATCTTGCGCGGTGCATCGCTTCCTCCGCCCAGTGCCGCCGCGGCAGCAATCGCCGCCATGCAGATTTTGGAAACGCAGCCGATTATGCGGGCAAACCTGGCTCGTAATGTGCGGCACATACGACACGGCCTGCGTCAGCTTGGTTTTGCAATAGACGAAAGTCCTGTTCCGATAATTTCAGTCCGTGGGGACATCGATATGGAGCATCTAAGGAGTGAGCTCGCGCGGAGGGACATCATTGTCAAAATTACGCCGCCTCGCGGCTATTCCGACGCACCAGACGCACCTACCCTCCGATTAGCTGTTTTCTCCCAACACACAACACATCAGATCGACAATCTGCTTTCCCAGATGCGTTCGGTTTTATGAAGCAAGGATACAAATCATGAAAATATTCATCAGTGCTGATATCGAAGGCACAGCCGGCATCACAAATTGGGACGAGGCGCGAAAAGGGCATGCAGACTATGAGGAATTCCGGGAATATATGACGGATGAACTGGTAGCTGCTTGTGAGGGCGCTCGCGCCGCCGGCGCTACTGAGATCGTCGTTAAAGACGCCCATTCGACGGCACGCAACTTGATCCTCAGTAAGCTTCCCGCCTATGTCCGGGTCGTCCGCGGATGGAGTGGGCATCCCGATGCAATGATGTTCGGGATCAACGAAACTTTTAATGCAGCTCTCTACACCGGCTATCACAACAAGGCAGGTACCGACACGAACCCTTTGGCACACACACTGACCGGTACAGTGTCAAGAATGCTGATCAACGGAGAAGTCGCATCTGAATTCACCTTGAATTCCCTATGTGCTGCAAACTATGGGGTGGCGTCGGCATTTCTATCCGGTGACAGTGGCATGTGTGAGGAAGCTGAGCATTTTGTACCCGGCGTTATGACTGTCGCAACAAGCCAAGGATATGGACCTGCTACGTCCTCTTTGTCACCGCAAGCATCAGTTATTGCTATCAGGGAACGCGTGGAAGATGCGCTATCTCGCGATTTTTCGAAATCTTTTCCTGCCCTTGCGGAGCAGTATGAATTGATTGTGGAGTACACCAATCCGATCGATGCCTTCAAGGGAAGTTGGTATCCTGGCGTTTCATGTCCGGCTCCTCGAACGTTACGTTATGAAGCTCGAAGTTTCTTCGAGATTCAACGCGCTATTCGTTTTATTGTATGATTACAACACTCATCAAGAAGCGGCAAATCTATTCAATTCTCAAAGGCACCAAGACATAACACTTGGAGATGCGGCGAACGCACCGCAAAGGGCCTGCAATCGCTCGGTTCTTGGAAATAAACAGAAGTGACCGCCCGCAGGGCGATCACTTTATTTCAGTTCTGTCTTGGATTCTTGGCAAGAACCACGCGAACAGTCCGAAAACCGGCAGGTAAGAACACAACATATATACGGTTTCGACACCATATTTATCTGCTAGCATTCCGAGGAGTGCAGCTGCTATCCCACCAAGACCGAAATTCAAACCATAAAACAAACCGCCGATCAGTCCAATGCGGTTCGGCATCAGTTCCATCGCATAAATGAGGATCGATGCGAATGCGCTCGCCATGATAAGATTTATAAAAACTGTTAGGATTCCGGTCCAGTAAAGATCGACATAGGGAAGCAGCAGTGTAAGGGGCAACGGCCCCAGTACTGAAATCCATATAATTCTGTAACGACCAATGCGATCTCCCACAATTCCACCAATTAAGGCGCCTGCCGCTGAAGAGATCAAAAAAATAAACAACATCATCTGAGACGCGGGAATGGAAAGCCCAAACTTTTCCATCAGATAGAACGTATAGAAAGAGCGGAAGCTTTCTCCATAAGCGTTCTTCGTAAACATAAGAAAAGTCAGAACGATCAGCCCTGTCGCTATTGTCGCAACCGGGTAGTGTGGTGACGAACCACCGGCTTTTCCGTTTGTCCCTATCGCGGTGAATGCGGCGCGAATTTCGCTCTGCTTGCTGCCGATCCAGCAAAGCAGCGTCATTGCAAGCAATGCAACGACCGAAAACGCGGCAAGGCTCGGCTGTCCCCACGGAACAATGATTAAGGCCGCAAGAACAGGTCCAAGCGCGCCACCTGCTTGTCCACCAACCTGAAAAATGCCTTGCGCTAAACCCTGACGTCCGCCAGCAGCGTAACGAGCCATCCGTGTAGCTTCTGGGTGAAAAATTGACGATCCGATGCCAATTAATGCAACCGAAACAAGAATAACTGCATACCCATGCGCAAACGCTAAGCTTACAAGCCCAGTCAGGGTAAAAATCATGCCTATAACAGGCGAATACGGAGCGGGCCTTTTGTCGGTGATCATTCCAATCACGGGCTGAAGTAAAGACCCCGCTATCTGGAACGTCAGCGTAATCATGCCAATCTGAACAAAATCAAGGGAATAAGCATCTTTGATTATTGGATAAGAGGCAGCAATCAATGACTGCATCAAATCGTTCAACAGATGTGTGAGGCCCAAGACCAATAGCACTGCAATATATACCTTCGGTCGAACACCGACGGTATTTGGTGATGAAATGTTCATGGTCCCCTCGAACAAAAAGGCAGTCGACTCTATTTAGATCAACATCCCCCATGTGTCGACCGAGATCTATGGCCGTATAATCTTCTTGTCTAACCCCGCGCACAGTAAAGCATTGGGTTCTTCCGAGGAATGGAACATCAGTCGACACCTTTGGGTACTCTACACAGAAGTTGGTCTCAGTTTCAGCCGCAACATATGCAGGGATTTCCAAGCGCGCTCTACATAAATCGCTGACACAAGAGAACGGGCGTAACGCTAACCTCCCCCAGGAGTTGCAATCGCCGAGATCGTTGAAGAAATAGCATCACATCAAGATCACCTCACCGAGCCGTGCAGCGAAGCAAAACGCCGCGCTGAAACTATGCTGTTGCCTCGAAGGCCATGAATTGATTGGCGACTAGTGCAGGAATTTAACCATGTCGCTGGTCAAGATGGCTGAAATACTTAGAGGGCGTTGTACCCAATGCCTTCTTGAACATCGTTATGAAGGCAGAAACCGACTCATAGCCAAGGTCCCCCGACACTTGTTGCACGGATGCACCTGACGCTAAGATCCTCAATGCCACAATTAGTTGCAATTGTTGACGCCAGCGTCCAAATGTAAGGCCAGTCTCATGCTGAACCAACCGGGCGAGCGAATTTTCACTCATTGCCATACGCGCTGCCCATTGCTGTATTGTACTGCGATCCGAAGGGTCGGCAGCCAAGGCCGTGGCGATGCGACCGAGTTTTGGTTCATCGGTCAATGGCAGATGAAGCTCCTCTATTGGCATTCTCGAAAGTGCCGATAGAAGTAATGTGGTAAGCACTTCTTCATTCTCCCGCGCAATTTCTAGTCACTGCACAAGTCTAAGTGCCAAGAATACCGATTCCGCGTCATCAATCTTAGTAGAGATTGGCCTGAACGCGTTTGCAATCAACTAGAAGTCAGCAACTTTTCCCCAAACGCTGCGGCTCAGACGAGCTGGATGGTAAGGGCTTGGTTCAACAATGGGTTGGCGCCCGATAATGATATCAGCAATCATATGACCGGCGCCGGGGCCTATACCAAAACCATGACCGCTGAACCCGGCTGCGAGAATGAACCCGGGAATGCTGTCGATCTCACCAATTGCGGGGACACCATCCGGCGTGCTGTCGATATATCCCGCCCAACGATTAGCAATCAGTATTTTCGACAGCTCCGGTAAGAGCTCACAAGCCCTGCGGTACGTAAGCTCGATCTGATTGTCATCTGGTTTAGGATTGAGAATGCGGTTTCTCTCCATCGGAGTGATTTCGTCCAACCGCCATTTCTTTAATGTCTCGTGTCCTGCACGCCATCCCTGGAAGCCGCCAGGCGCAAGACTGCGCCAGCGTCGCGCAAACATCGGGATAAATTCACGACTGAAACGAAGTTGCTGCGGTGTTGTGTCTACGCGCGCGCGTCCGCTAATCGCAAGGGTGTAGCCACCGTCAAAACGGCGTGTCAGTGAGACTTGCGAAGTGTGCAAGGCTTTTGGCAAGCCAACCGCACCCGGTGAAACGGATAAAATCGAAGCACGAACAGCAGCTTGCGGGAAACGAACACCGAGTTGATGGCAAAACGAAGATGCCCAGGCACCACCGGCCATTACCACTGTTTTTGTACGAATAGTTCCAGCTTCGGTAACGACAGCACTGACCCGACCGCCGCTAAGTTCCAGACCGCGTGCCGCACAATGCTGATGCACGGATCCACCAGCCGCTATTATCGCCTTCGCGACAATCGGAACGGCACGGGAAGGATCGGCAACACCATCGGTAGGAGAGAAAACGCCACCTCGCCACGTCTGCCCGGTCGCCTTACCCCGTTCAGATGCTTCTGAGCCACTGAGCATATGCGTGGTCACACCAACTGACGCGGCAAAATCCCTCCATCGTGCCCAACCAGAAATTTCCGCCTCGTCCTGGGAAAGGTAAAGAAGCCCGCAGCGTCGAAACCCTGCATCTTCGCCTGTTTCTTCCGCAAGCTTGTCCCACAACTCCAGGCTTTTAGTCGCCATTGGCAGTTCCCGCGCATCTCGATTTTGTTGCCGACACCAACCCCAATTTCGGCTCGATTGCTCAGCAGCGACCCGTCCTTTTTCGAGCAAAGCTACCTTCACCCCAGCACGGGCAAGGTAGTAAGCCGTGAAGACGCCTACAACGCCGCCGCCTATAACGACAACGTCGGCCTCTTTCGGCAAGGTCGGGCTGGATTCAATATGCATTAGCGGTGCGGACATCGGCAGGCTCCAGTGTTTGGACTATCTTAAAGCGCCCGCGCGCCACACGCAGGTTGGAGTTTGCATTTACACAGAATTTCCTATGGTTTGCTGGCGGTTCAGCAGGCGATTATTGCGCCAAATATCTCTAAGCACTGTCTCATCACTGAATGATGCATTCCGCAAAGGCTCGGATTGCAGCTTTCGGAGAAAAAGATAATATTCCCAGATCAATATACCGAATAAGTGGTTCTGCTATGAAACTTGATAAGATCGACATTAAAATTCTATCCGAAATGCAAAAGAATGGGCGGATTACCAATGTCGAACTTGCTGAACTCGTCAATCTATCGCCAAGCCCATGTTTGATGCGTGTAAAGAAGCTTCAGTCTGAGGGCTATATCACAGGATATTCAGCACAAATCAACGTCTCAAAATTGGGCCAGACGTTGACCGTATTTACCGAAATAACGCTCAAGAACCACCGCCAGATTGATTTCGCGCGTTTCCTTTCAACGGTAGAAAAGATCGATTCCGTGATAGAGTGCCACCTGGTTTCCGGTGGATATGATTATCTTATGAAGTTCGTAACCGCGGGCATTGTCGAATACCAGACGATCATGGAGCGATTGATCGATATGGACGTCGGTATCGATAAATATTTCAGCTTCGTCGTGCTAAAATCACCAATCGTGAAAGCTCATCTCCCGCTCGATATAATGTTCACCGAATAGAAATTGCGACTACTGGATCAATCCCCGTTAAACTCTTTGAACAGCACCGGCTCCTGTTTGAGGTTATCGAGCCAGTTGGTATCGAGTTTTGGGACGGACGAGAACAGCAGCCTTGAATAAGGATGGCTCGCCTCGCCTCCCATCATGTCGGGACGCAGCTGCTCGACT